>JBBQBU010000285.1:0-7574 GCA_038318015.1 Chloroflexota bacterium
CCTGCCAGGTGTGGCGTGAGGAACGCGGCGGGGGCAAGCGGGCGGACAATACGGTCGGCAGCGCCCAGAACGCCCAGAATGTGCACTGACGGGCGACCGCCGGGCCACCTATGATGTGCACACAGACTTGATGTGCAGACAGGCTGCTACCCTGGGGGGTGGCGGTGAGGCAAAGGGTTGTTCTGGAAGAAAAAGCCGCAGATTGATGGCGAGGCGTCGGCGAGCGCGCCGATGAGTACGGAGCGAGATCCGTCCCTGACGGGCCCGGCACAGTACGCTGAGGCGTCCCTTGATACCGTGGTGGGCATCATGCGGGCGCTCGGTCGGTACGCCTTCGACATTTCAGGCATGGACGCGGCGGTCTTCCGTCGGGTCTGCGAAGCATGGGCCGAGCACCTTGCCGTGGGTGCCCCGCACCCGGACGGCCCGCCCGCCGAGGGCACCAAGCGGGAGACCGGACGCGACTGGTCTGGTGCCCGCCACTTTGTGCTGAAGCGCCGGCAGGACGAAGTGGCATACATCGCGCGGAGCATTGGCGACTTGCGCGAAGTCGTGGCCGACCTGACCCAGCGTCTTGCCACAACGCTCGTTGAAGACCAGGACACGGACAAGAGCGTGGGCGAGCAAGTGGAGCGGTTGCGCTCGGCCACGCAGGTTGATTCGCTGGACCTGCTGAAGCGGGAGGTGCTGACCGTGGCGGACCTGTTGGCGCGCCTGGTGGAGCACCGAGGGCTGCGCGTCCGTGACCAGTTGATGGAGCTTGACCTGAAGGTGGCCGCGCTCTCCGAAGAGCTGCACGAGGTCCGCCACGAAAGCAGCCTTGACGGCCTGACCCGCGTGTTCAACCGCGGCGCGTTTGATCGGACCTACGTCAGGCTGCACCGCATCGGCGTTCTCTCGGCGCAGCCATCGTGCCTGATGATGACGGACCTGGACGACCTGAAACGCATCAACGACCAGTATGGCCACCGCTCCGGCGACGAAGCCCTCCGTATGTTCGCCGACTTTCTGGTCCGCAGCTTCCCGCGCCGGGGCGACTTCATCGCGCGGTACGGCGGCGACGAGTTCGTCGCCATCCTGCCGCAGACGCGCCTCAGCCAGACCGAGCGGCTGGCGACGCGCTTTCTGGATGGTATCCGGCGCATGGACGTCTCCCGCGACCAGCACCAGTTTACGTTGACGGCGTCGATCGGCCTGGCCGAACTGAAGCGCGGTGAAAGCGCTGATTCGTGGCTGGAACGGGCAGACCGGGCACTGTATGAAGCAAAGACACAGGGCCGGAACCGACTCGTCGTCGCGCCGTAACGGACGGTGCTGTCGCGTTGGCGCTATTCGGACACGCCTGTGCGCCCATCCCCAGGCTGAGACACGCGTCGTTCAGGTCAATGAGAGTCTTGCCGACGCGCTGGCCCGTCGGATGGCGGAGGGGCCGTGGTCTTGCTAGGACGGCTGGGTGGGGTGCTCGACCGACTGTCGACGGCATCGGGCATCCTCACGATGTTTGTCGTGGTCAACGTCGTGTCGTTGGCGATCTCGCTGGCGCAAGTCCGGGCGAGCGTCGTCGCCACCGAAGCACAAACGGTGGACGCGACGGCGATGACCGCGCACCGGGGGGCGACCGAACTGGATGAACGCCTCCGGCAGGCGATGGCCCTCGCCCGCTCCTTTGAGCGGATACCGGCCTTCTGGGATGGCACTGACGCGGACCGCGACCACTTGCTGCGCGCGCTGGCCATCCCCGATCAGCGGGTAAATGCGCTGGTGTACGCGACGCTGGACCTTGAACAGCATGGCGCGTCGAACTTCGCCGGACAGCGCCGTCCAAGCTTGAGCGCGCGGGCGTACGCGCGCGAGGCCGCAGAGTCCGGTACGGTGGGTGTCACTTCGGAGCCGCTCCAGGCACTGCTAACGGGAGAATCCGTCTTGCCCATCGCCGTGCCCATCCGCGACGAGCGCGCGCCTGACCATGCGGGTCTCGTCGTCGTGGGCCTCAAGAGCGAACGGCTCGTCCAGGCACTTGCGGGCTTGCCGCTGCCGGCTGGCGGGTCCGGCCAACTGGTCGATCTACGTTCTGGGCGCGTGCTCCTTGACGGCGCGAGTGCCGACCCGTTCCCGCAGGCAGTCGTCGCGCCCGAATGGCTCGGGCGACTTGCGGCGTCCGGCGCGGAGAGCGGCACCATGCTGGTGGACACGCCGCTCCAGTTGGTAGCGTGGCAGCGGCTGGACGGGGTACCCTGGGCCGTCCTGGTGATGGTCCCGTTCGCCGCCGTGCTGGACCCGATCTATGTCGGAGCGAGCTACGTCGCCATCGCACACTTGCTGCTGGCGCTGCTGCTTGGCCTGCTGGTCGCGATCCTGTGGCGGCGCACGGCATCACGGGTACATCGCCTGTCTGAGGCGGCCAGCCGCTGGGCATCTGGGGAACTGACGCATCGGTCGCGGCTCGCGGGGGCCGACGACCTGGGCCGGCTCGGCGTTGCGCTCGATCAGATGGCCGCAACCCAGGAGCACACCGCTGACGAACTTCGTGAGCAGTCCGACCGACAGGGGCGGGAACTGCAACGGCGCGAGGCCATCCTGCGGTCAGCGCGCCGCGTGGCCGCCGAGGGCGAACGTGCAGATCTGCTGCGGGCGTTGCTGAGCGAGGCCGTCTCGACGGTCGGTGCCGACGACGGCGGCATCACGCGGTGGGACGAGCGGCGCGGCCGGCTGGTTGCGGCGCGGCGCTACCTGGCGTCATCGGACGACGGGACGCTGCTGCCCATCGAGAGCACGAGCCACCGCGCGGCGGTGACGCGCGCCCCGGTCTTCGTCCACGCATACCAGCAGACCTACGGCAGCAGCACCGTGCCGGGCCAGCGGGGGGCGCAGGCGGCGCTTGCTGTGCCGATCCTGCACGATGGCGCGGTGCTGGGGACCATCTTCGTCAGTTCGCGGTCGGACGGCCACCGGTTCACGAGCGAGGACGCGGAGCAACTGGAGATTCTCGCGAGCGCCGTGGCCGGTGCCCTGGTGCGCCTGGAGACGGCAGAGGCCTTGCGCCGGCACGTGGACCGGCTGGACACGTTGACGCAACTGGCGACCCTCATTTCGGGGTCGCTGGACACGAATGAGGCGTTTCAGGCTATCGCGAACGCGGCGTCTACGCTGATGGATGTGCCGGTCGTGCAACTCTGGGTGACCGACGACGCGCATCGGTTCGTGCATCTACGTGGGATGTCATCCCATGCGCAGGGCATCCCGTTCCGACTGACCTCACTCGCGTACGGATTGAGCGCGGCCGGCACCGTTGCCGAGTCCGGTGAACCGCTGGTCATCCCAGACCTCCTGAACGATGAGCGGTTTGGGCATGGGAACTGGTGGGCTGAGTTCGGGATGCGCTGCTATTACGGGTTGCCCGTGAAACTCGAAGACCGGGTGGTTGCCGTCCTCGCACTCTTCCAGAGCGAGCCATTCGCCTTTGACGAGCGCGACACGGCGCTGCTGAAGAGCTTTGTGGCCCAGGCAGCCGTCGCGGTTGAGAACGCGCGCCTGTACGCCGCCGCCGCCGAAGCGCGCGACGCGGCAGAGGTAGCCATGCGCGTGAAGTCCGACTTCCTGGCGACGATGAGCCACGAGATTCGGACGCCGCTGAACGGCATCCTCGGCCTGAGCGAGTTGACGCTTGCGACGGATCTGGACGACGAGCAGCGGGGGAACCTCGACATGATCGCGCGGTCCGGCGACGCCCTGCTGCGGATTGTGAACGACATCCTCGACCTGTCGAAGATCGAGGCCGGCAAGTTGACGCTTGAATCGACGCCGCTCACCGTCAATGACGCGATCCTCGATGCGCTCGGCCTCCATGCTGTGCAGGCCGAGCAGAAGGGCATCGTGTTGGAGCACACGGTGGCTGCCGACGTGCCTGAACAGGTGGTCGGCGATCCGTCGCGCCTCCGGCAGATTCTGTTCAATCTGGTTGGGAACGCCGTGAAGTTCACGGACGAGGGGCGCGTGTCGCTGTGCGTTACGGTTGCCGAGGCGGCTGCCGAGGCGGTTGCCGATGGCCTGCTGCTGCGCGTCGAGGTCCGCGATACGGGCATCGGCATCGGCGAGGAGACGTTGCCGACGCTCTTCCAGCCCTTTACCCAGGCGGATCGTTCGACGACGAGGCGTTTCGGCGGGACCGGGTTGGGCCTGACCATCTGTCGGCGGTTGATCGAGCAGATGGGTGGCGAGATCGGCATTGAGAGCACGCCGGGCCAGGGCAGCCTATTCTGGTTCACGGTGCGGGTCGGGCTGGTGCAGGCCGCCGCTGCTGAGGCTGTGCCGCCGAATGACGACGCGCCCTGGATGGCGGCACGTACGGTCGCGGATCCGGCGCTGGTGGGGCCGGTGCTGGTCGTTGACGATTCGCTTATCAACCGCCTGGTGACTGGGCGGATGCTGGAGCATCTCGGCTATCAGGTCATCAGCGTCGAGTCCGGCGAGGCGGCCCTTGCCGCGCTGGCGGACAGGACATTCTCAATCATCCTGACGGACTGCTTCATGCCGGAGATGGACGGCTTCACGCTGGCCGAGCAGATTCGCGCCCAGGGCCGCAGCATCCCGATCCTGGCGATGACGGCGGACGTGATGGACGAGACGCGCCAACGCTGCCTGCTGTCCGGCATGAACGAGTGTCTGACCAAGCCTGCACGCATCGAGCAGCTACGGCGCGCGCTCGACCACTGGCTGGCCCAGAGCGCCGCGCACCTCGCCCCAACCGCCTGACGCCGCCCCGACCGCGCCCAGACAGTCAGGCAGCACTGTGCGCGCACCAACGCCCACTGCTCTCGGTCGGTGCTGTCGCTCGGTCGTCACGGGACGACCGCGTACGCCTCTATCTCGATCAGCGCGCCCTCGACGCTCAGCCCGATGAGGCCTGCCCCCCGATGCCGCCCGGCGCAACGAGCTTCCGCGCCCCGTTCAGCGGCAGCTATCCGAAGAGGAACAGCACTGGCCGCCGCTGCCGCGCGTGGTGCCGTCGTGTTTCATGCTGCCGCCCATGGTTGCCGAGTGTACAGGCACCGTCCGTTGCTCATGCACCATGTCATCCTGAGCAGCGCGCGCGGGCGAGCGTCGCCGAAGAATCTCACGCTGACGGATCGCAAGCGTGAGATCCTTCCTTCGTCAGGATGACGATGTGGGTTGCGTGCCTGCGTCGATCCGCGGGTCACTTCTGACTTGGGAGGCGTGTGACTTGGGAGGCGTGCGGCCATTTCGTCATCGGTGGTGCCACCAAAGGGCATGGGAACCGCAGCGTGACGCGGGTTCCCGTGGGACTTCGGGGGCGGGCCGGCAGCCTGGACTACCGGCCCGCGTGTGTTCCCTATCCCTGCGTAGCCTTACCCGCGTGTGGCGTTCAGCCGGTCTGCGACGGGGCCGGCCATCGTTGAAGCGTTCAGGTGCGCCCCCAACGGCGACTAGCGCGGTCGATCCTGGTTGCAAAGGTCCATCGCGAAGCTGCTGCTGGCATACGGCGTCACGAAGGAAGAGATCCGACAGGTCTTCCAGGTGACGGGCGCGCGGCTGCTGGGGCCGCCGGACTCGCCGCCGCTCGGCACGCCGCCGCACGCTGGCGTCGAGTCAGTGCCAGAGGAGCGCCAGTACCGGGGCCACCCCAGGCCGACCCCGCTACACGTCGCTCCACGCACGCCATCTGGCCGATCGCGCCGACGCCGAACTCGAAGCCCGATCCGAACAGCGCCTGCCTCTGCTAGTGGGTCACGCTCCATATAGTTGAGGATCCGACCAGATTGACGCATCCCCAATCAAATACGACGTGACCCACTAGTCGCCCGGCTACGTGTTGGTCTGTCGAGGTCGCTCCTGTGCTGGGGGCGGCCTCGTCGCGTGGGTGCGGCTCGTCAGGCTGAGGCGGGCGTGCCTGTGCTGGCCGCCGCCGCTGCCCTCGCCTGCATCGGCTTGACCACCAACTCGCCGACCCGAATCGCTTCGTCGCGGTACGGCGTGTCCGACAGGATGAACTTGGTGATGCCGAGCGCCGCGTACGCTTCCAGCGAGGCGATGATGTCTGCGGGCGACCCGACCAGCCAGGTTGAGGCCGCACCGGTGCCGAAGCGGGCGGGTGCCGTCCAGAGACAGCGGTCGAGCACCTCGCCGATATCCATCAGGTCTTGTAGGCGGGCCTGCCCCACCGACCCCTTGCCGGTCTGGTTCGTCTCGACGCGCCGGTTCAGGGCCGTTTCCCAGCTGCCAAGCTTCTCGCGAGCTGCCTGCCATGCGGCCTCGGCCGTCTCGCGCACCACGACGGTGATCCGCAGGCCATACTCCAGCGGCGCGGCGCGCTCGTGGTCGGCGCTCAGGCTGCGTAGCCGCCCGATGCGTTCGGCAGCCAATTCCAGTGGCTCGCCCCACATTAGTTGTACGTCTGCCTCGGCAGCGGCCACGCGCTCGGCGGCCGGCGAGGCTCCACCGAACCAGAGGGGCGGACCGCCAACCCGGAACGGACGTGGGCGGCAGGTGGAGTGCTCGACGCGGAAGAAGCTGCCGTCGTAGGTCACGTCGTCCTCAGTCCAAAGCCGCCGCACGATCTGCATAAACTCGCGCGTGCGGGCGTATCGGTCGGCCTCGACCTCCTCGAAGTCGCCGTAGGCCCGCATATTGTCCATGCCGCTGACGATGTTGACCAGCAAGCGGCCTTCGCCAAGTTGGTCGAGCGTGGCGGCGGCGCAGGCGAACGGCCCCGGCTGCCAGTAGCCCGGCCTGATGGCGGCCAGCGGACGGAACGCACGGGTGCGGGCCGTCAGGGCGGTGGCGAGCGTGAAGGTGTCCCCGCGCCCCCAGCCCGTCCCAATCAACGCCCCGGTCATGCCGTGTTCCACGACGGCCTGCGCGATGCTGGCGCTGAAGTTGAGGCTGCCCCAGCCCTCGGCGGTGTCGTCGCCACGGTGGCCGGCCTCGACGGTGTTGGGCAGGTACCAGAGGAATTCCAGGGGCATCTGGGGCATGAGGGTGCGTCTCCCGCTGAGTAGGCTACGGCCGGCCGGATGGTGCCAGGGGCTGCGCTTGAGGATAGCGCCGTGCCATCCTTTCGGCCAGCATGCTCGGGAGCGGATGCGCCATGCGTGACCGATCAGACCGCACACAGCCCCCCACCATCGTGTGGCGGCACTGGTATCGTGGCCGTTTGCGCTGGGCCATCCCGAACCTGCTGATCGAGGAGACGCCCGCGCGGTTGGTGACGCTGCTCACGCCCGGCGTCGTCTGCAAGGCACCGGTCGCGTACGGCCGCCCAGGAACGAATTACGTGCACCAACTCTTACTCTAGTTTGGACAAAATGAGGCCCAGGAGGAAGCGGGTCGACGAGGAACTGGACGGAGCTCTATGCTGATGTTATGCAAACCCCAGCAGCATGGGAGACTCTTAAACAGTTTCGGCTTGCCGCGTTCCGGACCCTGGGCCTGCGGAAGGATAGCCTGTTCGAGCTGATGGAGGCAGTGTTGGCCGGCTCGGGTCCCGCGACGATCGTGCGGCTGAGCCTGATGGCGGTGTTTCGGCGGGCCTGGCCGTCGGCTCCCGATGCACTGGC
>JBBQBU010000286.1:0-7552 GCA_038318015.1 Chloroflexota bacterium
CATGCATCGAGGCCGCCATTGCCTCGCGCTTCGAGGCCGCCATTGCCTCGCGCATCCCGGCGCCCGCTGCCCCGCGTCCTGCTGTCGCGTCCGTGTCCCACGTCCGCGCCGCTCATCGTGCCTATGACCCGATCACCCGTCACCCATCACCCATCACCCATCACCCATCACCCATCACCCATCACCCAGGAGGCAACGATGCCGAAAGTCCTCATTACCGCGCCCGGCTCACTGGGCGACAACGATCCCAGGTTCCAAACGCTGCGCGACGCCGGCTGGGAAGTCAAGACGCACCGGTGGCCCGGCGGCCGGCCGGACGAGGAGGAAGTCGTAGAGTTGGTCCAGGGCTACGACGCCGTTATCGCCTCGTCCAACGAGCGGTACACGCGGTCCGTCTTCGAGCGTGCCGACACGCTCAAGCACGTGGCGCGCTGGGGCGTCGGCTACGAGACGGTGGACGTGCCGGCCGCGTCCGACAACGGTGTGCTCGTCACCACGACCCAGGGCAGCAACCACTGGGCCGTCGCCGACCACGCCTGGGCGCTGATGCTGACCGTCACCCGGCGCGTCGTCGAGCTTGATGCGGTGGCCCGCTCGCACAAGTGGGCACGGCCGCTCGGGCGCGATGTCTGGCAGAAGACGCTCGGGGTGATCGGCCTGGGGCGCATCGGCAAGGGCGTGGCGCAGCGCGCGTACGGCTTCGAGATGAAGGTGGTCGCCTACGAGCCGTACCCAGACCGCGAGTTCTGCGCGACATGGAACATCGAGTTGGTGGACACGATGGAGGAGGTATTCCGCCGCGCCGACTTCGTAACGCTGCACGCGCCCGGCGACAATGCGTCGTTGATGAACGCCGAGCGGCTGGCCCAGATGAAGCCGACCGCCGTCCTCATCAACACGGCGCGCGGCTCGCTGGTGGACGAGGACGCGCTGTATGCGGCGCTACGCTCGGGCAAGCTGGCCGGCGCGGGCCTGGACGTGCGCCTTGCCGAGCCGCCGGAAGACGACCGCTTCGAGGCGCTCAAGAACGTCGTGCTAACGCCGCACGTGGCCGGCTCGACGGAGGAGGCGCAGGCCGTTAGCAGCGTCATGGTCATGGAGCAGATCATCTCGGCGGGGCGGGGCGAGCAGCCGCACGCGCTCCACAACCCCGACACCTGGGAGCGCCGCCGCCGCTGACGTGCCCTCACCCCCGGTCCCTCGCGCCCGACACCCGCAACCATGGTCACCGTGGAGCCTGACCCGTGATCGACCGCGCCACCGACCCGGCCTACCTCGCGTACCAGTACGGCGACTCGGAGCGGTTGCGCGTTCGCATCGAGGCCCACCGGTGTTACAGCGAGCAACCGACCGACTGGTATCCCCAGTTCGCACGGGAACTCGTGGCGGCCCCGGGCGCAACCGTGGTCGATGTCGGCTGCGGGCCGGGGACGGTCCAGCCGGCGCTCTGCGCGGCCGGGGCGCTGGTCGTGGGCGTGGACTACTCGCCGGGGATGGTCCGCGAGGCCCAGGCGCAGGCGGCCCGCGCGAGGTTGCCGGTGCGGCTGCTCCAGGCCGACGCCCAGGCGCTGCCCTTCCCGGACGACCAGTTCGACGGGGCACTGGAGGCCCACATGCTCTACCACCTCCCCGACATCGCGCAGGCACTCCGCGAGCTACGCCGCGTCGTCAAGCCTGGCGGGCGCGTCCTCATCAGCACCAACGCCGCCGACCACTCCGCCCGCCTGGACGACCTGCACCGGGCAGCGGCGCAGTTGCTCGGGTATACGCCAGCGGCGGCCAACCCGGACCGCCGCTTCAGCCTGGACCATCTGCCGCTCGTCCGGGAAGTCTTCCCGAGGGCCGTGCTGCATCCGTTACCCAACGCCTTCGTCTTCCCGACCACCGACTCCGCCCTGGCCTACTACGCCAGCGGCCGGGTCGATTCGATCATGGAACGCTCAGACGACGGCAGCCACCGGGCACCGCTGATCGCGCGGGTGGGCGACCTGATCGCGGAAGTGATGGGGCGGGAGGGGGGCGTGTTTCGGGTGCCGAAAGACGACGGCTACGTCCTGGCGACCGCCGAAGCATAAATGAGATGTGCCCACGGGGTGCGTCGGTGGGTACAGTTCGGCCATCGCTCGCACGGGAGATGCTTCATGAAGGTCACGGCGTCCGCCGTTTCGCTCAATGTGAGTGATCCGCGCGCATCCGCGCAGTTCGTCTCACAACACTTCGGCTTCGTGGAAGACATGGCTGCTGACGGGTTCGTGTCGCTCTCCCGGCCCGATGCCGGCTTCAACCTGATCTTTCTGCGGACCGGCCTCGCGTCATTCAAGCCGGAGCGGCTGCGCGACCGGCACGCAGACGGCCTGCTCGTCGCGTTCGTTGTAGACGACATTGACGGGGAATACCGGCGGATTCAGGATGAAGGCGTGCCGATTACCACGCCCATCGAGACGGAGCCGTGGGGTGAGCGGTACTTTCAGGTCACGGACCCCAATGGCGTGACCATTCAACTGGTGCAGTGGATCACCACTCCAGATACGCAGGCATATGCCGATACGAGCGGCCCGGCTTAGCGCAGCAGCGTGTCAGCGTCCCGGCTCAGGTCGCGCGTGATGTTCTTCTGGTGCGCTTCCAGCGTCCCGCCGCCGATCTCCAGCAGTTTGGCGTCGCGCCACAGCCGCTCCACCACCCCCTCGGCCACGTAGCCGTAGCCCCCGAGCACCTGGATGGCGCGGTCGGCCACCTCCTTCGCCATCGTGGCGGCCACCAGCTTCACCCCGTCCGAGTCCGCGCGGTTTCCTCGCCAGGAATCCGCCCGGTCCAGGCGCATCCGGCGGGCCACGTCGTAGGTGTAGGTGCGAGCCGCCCGCCACTGGGCATACGAGTCCGCAATGTGCCGCTGAATCTGTCCGAAGTCGCGGATCGGCCGGCCAAACGCCTCACGCTGGTCGGCCCAGCGGACCATCTCGCGTAGGCAGCGCAGCCCGATCCCCAGCGACATCGCCGCCAGCGTCACGCGCTCCAGTTCCAGATTTCGCATCATCTGGCGGACGCTCTGGCCCTCGTCGCCCATGCGGTTGGCGGCGGCTACCACGCAGTCATCAAAGACCAGTTCGGCCGTCGTGGACGCTCGGCACCCGAGCTTCCCCGTGATCTTCTGCCCTAGGCTGAAGCCTGGCGTGCCCCGCTCGACGATAAACGTCGAGATGGCCGTCTGGTCGGTCTTCGCATAGATCAGGAAGGCGTCGCCGAGGGTATGGTCGTCCAACGCCCCGTTCGTGATCCACATTTTGCGGCCGTTCAGGACGTACTGGTCGCCGTGGTCGCCGTCACGGCGGGCGGTGGTCCGCATACCCAGCACGTCGGTGCCGCCCTCCGGCTCGGACATGCCCATGCCGCACACCGTAGCGCCGGAGATGGCGCGGGGCAGGAACCGGCCACGCTGCTCCGCGCTGGCGTTATGGGTCAGGTTGTTGACGAACAGAATGGCGTGGGCCAGATAGGCGAGGCAGAAGCCGGGGTCGGAAACGGAGACTTCCTCATGCACGATGACGGCGGCCAGTGCGTCCATGCCGGCCCCGCCGTCCTCCGCTGGGACCGTCAGGCCGAGCAGGTCGAGATCCCCGAAGCGGCGAAACAGCGGCAGGTTGAACTGCTCGTCGCGGTCGTGCGCCAGCGCCTGCGGCTCGACCTCGTTGCGCACCAACTCCCGCACGGTCTGGCGCAACAGCCCGTGCTCCGGCGTCGGGTTGAACAGATCAACCGCCGTCCAGTCGCCGCCGGCCGGCTCGGCGTCCACTCCCTGACCCATCCAGACCACCTCCCTGTGGTGTCGTCAGTGTATCGACAGATCTATCAGCCGGCCGTCCGGCGCACGCTCCCCCACAGTGTGGCCCGTGAGAGTGGTGATAGGCAGGCCGCGCTCGCTACGCTATGATGTGGTACGAGGGATGGCTCGTGGGCAGTGTCGTCAATAGCTTCTGGCTAGCCATGATGTGCGTTGGTATCCTCGTGACCTCGCTGGCGGCGACGGTCTGCCTCGGCATGATCGCCTATTATCAGCCGATCCTCGAGAAAATGTACCCCGTTCTCGCCACATTCGGGGCCGGTGCCGCGCTGATGCTGATGGCCGGTGCCCAGCTTGACCGGGTCGGCCCCGCACGCCGCCGCGACGTCGAGTAGCGCGCCGACGAGTACCGGCCGCCCTGCCTACGCCAATCCGCACCGGGTAGGGCCTTATCGATGCGTCGCCACCGCTGGCTGACAGCCACCCTTGCAGCGCTCGGAATGCTTGCGACCGGGCTGCTGACCCGCCACGATGATGGCATGTTCGACTGGATTGTGCGGTCGCTGCTCTACTTCCCGACGCATGACGTTGCCCACCCGCTGTCCGCGTTTGGCGCGGACGCGGAAGATGTCTGGTTCGGGGAGCACGCACGGCTGCACGGCGTCTATGTGCCGCCGCCGACTGACGGTACGGGCGGGACCGGGCTGACGCTGGTTGTCTTCCACGGGAATGGCGGCAACCTCAGCCACCGCGCGCCGCTGCTCGTGCGGATGCGCCGGGAGCTACGCGCCGGCCTGTTTATCTTCGACTACCAGGGGTATGGCCGGAGCAGCGGTCGCCCGTCCGAGGCGGCCACTCGCGCCGATGCCCGCGCGGCGCTGGCGTACCTCTGCAGCCGCCCGGACGTCAACGCCGACCGCCTGGTCTACTACGGCGAATCACTCGGGGGCGCGGTGGCCGTGACCCTGGCGACCGAAGCGCCGCCGGCCGCGCTGATCGTGCAATCGTCGTTCACGTCCATCGCCGAGATGACGGCCACGCACTATCCGCTGCTGCGCGGGCTGCTGCCGCTTGCCCCAGTGTCGTACGACTCGCTGGCCGCCATGCCGAGGCTGCACGTCCCGCTGCTGGTCATCCACGGCGGCGCGGACACCCTGATCTCGCCAGACCACGGCCAACGGCTCTACGACGCCGCCAACGAGCCGAAACGACTGCTCATCGTGCCGGACGCCGGGCACAACGATGTCCATGTACGCGGCGGGCCGGAGCTGTGGGCGGCTATGCGCGTCTTCCTGGGGAGTCTGGCCGGCACCCCGCACCTGTAGCACGGTGACGAAGCGCAGGGGCTATCAGGTGGACTCGATAGTCGCCGTCAGCTTGAAGCTTTGTAGGCGCTCGCGGTACAGCTCGGCCGGCTCCAGCGGGCAGACGATGACCACCGCGCGCCCGTGGTTGTGCGCGTCCAGCATGATCTTGATCGCCTTGCCGATGCCGATGCCGGGCACCGACTTCATCACCGAGCGGACGACGTGATCCATCGAGTTCACGTCGTCGTTGTGCAAAATGACTGCATACGGATCCAGCGCCCGCGAGCGGGTCCGTACCTGCTCCTCCTCACGCGGGAGCGTTGCCGGGCCGGGTGATCTCGCCATCATGGATCCTATTGTACTCAGCGTGGCCGTGCCGGTCAGCATCCGCAGCGTCCCCATGCTTTGCCCGCCGGCGCGATTCTAGCCACCGTCCGCCGAAGCGGTACAGCTCAATGGTGAGCGCCAGCCAGATGCCGCCGATCAGGTAGCCGCCGAGCACGTCGCTGGCCCAGTGCGCGCCGTCGTAAACGCGGGCCGCGCCGATGAACACGACCGGGATCGCCAGCAGCGCGATCACCGGCACCCGCCAGCGAACGTCGGCCAGCAGCACCAGCGCGAGATAGATCAAGAAACCGAAGATGGCGGTCAGGTTGAGGGCGTGGCCGCTCGGGAAGCCGCCGGTGGGCAATTCCATCGCGACGCGCACCAGTTCCGGGCTGGGGCGCGGCCGGTCGATCAGCGGAGCCAGCAGGAACCAGAGACTGGCGCTACCAACGGCCGCAAACGCCGTCATCACGGCTTCCAGGCGCAACCCGACCAGGAGCAAAGCCAGGATGACCGTCCCAAAGATGTAGTTACTCTGCGGCGGAAAGCCGACCCAGCTCACCGCGTGGAAAAGTTGTTGCACCGGGGCCACTTCGATGCTCTGTAGCGCGCGGGTGATCTGAAGATCAATCGGAAAGTAGGCAACGGTCCGCGCCAGCCAGGCGAAGCCAGCAACGAACACCAGCGCGACGAGCAGGCCGAACAGGAAGCGTCGAGAGCGCAGGCGGCTGGCGCGGTGCGAGACCTCGTTATGCGCCTGTGAACCGATAGCATGAGATTGCATGGTAGCGTCCTCCCCCCGCGCGGCCGGTGCGACGCCCCAAGAGTGCCCCGCAGTCAGCGGGAGGAGAAGCGGGCGCGCGGAGCCGTGTGCGACGCGCTCAAAGCAGACTCCGTGCCACCGTCTGTCGGTGAGCCCGCTGCGAGCGTTGCCGCCTCTACATTCGGGCGCACCACCAGCAGCCGGTACGCCACAATCAGCAGCAGCACGTAGGCCGTGCCGAGCGCGTAGCCGCCCAGCACGTCGCTGACCCAGTGATGGCCCAGGTGGACACGTGACAGGCCGATCAGTGCAACGGGCGACCCGAGGCCCGCCAGGAGTAAGCTGCGCACCCACGACCGTCGGAGCAGCACGTAGGCCAGGAAGAAGAGAAACCCGTACAGGGAAACGTAACCGACCACGTGCCCGCTCGGAAAGCTGTAGTCCAGCGCGGCGCTGACGACGCGAATGGCGTCGCCCGTTGGCCGGGGGCGCTCGATTATCAGCTTGACCTGCGCGGTCAGCAGGCCGGCCCCTTCCGTCGCCACGACGAACAACGCTTCTGGATAGCGCCGGGCCATGATGAGCGCGAGGCTCGACGTGCACAGGACAACAAGACTCCATGGCCAATAGCCGGGCGCGCTAATCCCCCACATCAGCCAGGAGAACGCCGGGCTGTCGATGCGCTGCACCGCCTTCGTGACGGCCACGTCCAGCGCGGTGCCGCCCGATTCCTTGAACAGTACGGCTAGCACGACAAACATCACCCCAAGCACCGCCGCCGCCGCGATCATGCGCCGCGCGCGGGCATCCACGACCCAGCGCCGCACTGTCGGCAACGCTGGGCCATCCGCCATCTGCGTCGGGGGCATGGGCGGCGCGGCTCGCATGTGGGGTGTCTCTCTCCTGCGCGTGCGTGTGGACGGGGAACCCGCACGCCGCCAGACTGACTGCTGCCTGGGCACGAACGATGCAGACGGCGTGCCAGCCGGCGCGTCCGCCCGCGCACATGCACGAGTCATGGCACACGTTCTGCCTAGGGAGTCGCAGGGAAGCGGCGAGCGAACGTGACTGCCGCCGTCAGGATATCGCCCGGGGGACGGTACGCTCATGCAGACATCAATCACTGAATCCGTTGACGATCTCGGGCGCGAGGCGAAGCGCCAGACCGAAGCCGCACACTCGTGGATCGAGGGGCTGGGGCGCTTCGGCTACGCGGCCAAGGGCATCGTGTACCTGATCATTGGCGGGCTGGCACTACAGGCGGCACTTGGGCAGGGTGGCCAGACGACCGACAAGACGGGGGCGCTCACTCACATCGCGTCGTACCCGTTTGGCAAGGTCGCCATCGCTGTCCTGGTCGTGGGGCTGTTCGGCTAC
>JBBQBU010000287.1:0-7500 GCA_038318015.1 Chloroflexota bacterium
CGGACTCACCGAGCGTCGGAACACGAACCTCAACCGGCATGGCTGACACCCCTCTCCAAGATACCTTCGAGGACGGCTCCGACAATGCGACGCTGCTCAGCGGCGTGCGCGTCCGACCAACCTTCAGATGGGCTTGCCATCTCTGGTCGCCCAATGTACCGCAGTTTGGCCCCGGACGGAAGCAGAATCCGCAGTCTATTCTCGACGAAGCGCCATGCTCCCATGTTCTGCGGCTCCTCTTGCAGCCAGATCACCTCCTCGACCTGGGCGTAGGCGCGCAGTATCGACTCAATCTCGGCCGACGGGAACGGGTACAACTCCTCGACGCGGACGACGGCCAGCGACTCGTCGGCTGCCCGACGCTGGTCGCCTTCCAGGTCCGTCCAGACCTTGCCGCTGCACAGCACCACCCGCCGCACCGCCGAACGCTGGCGGGCCGCCCGCTGATCGTCGATGACCGGTTGGAAGTCGCCGCCGGCTAGATCCGCCGCCCGCGACGACGCCATCGCGTGACGTAGCAGGCTCTTCGGCGTCATCACGATCAACGGGCGCGGGCGGTCGCGGAGGCTGGCCGCCTGCCGCCGGAGCAGGTGGAAATATTGAGAAGCAGTCGAGCAGTTCACGACGCGGATGTTGTCCTCGGCGCACAAGTCCAGGAACCGCTCAAGCCTGCCGCTGGAGTGGTCCGGCCCCTGACCCTCCCACGCGTGCGGCAGCAGCAGCACCAGCCCCGAGAGCATTCCCCACTTTGCCTGCCCCGACACGATGAACTCGTCAATAATCGCCTGTGCCCCGTTGATGAAGTCGCCGTACTGGCCCTCCCAGAGCACCAGCGTATCGGCCGCCTGCACGCTGTACCCGTATTCAAAGCCGAGCGCGGCGGCTTCCGAGAGCGGGCTGTTCCGCACGTCGAACGAGGCCCGCGCGGTCGGCAGCGCTTCGAGGGGCGTGAACGGCGCGCCGGTGTGGGCGTCGTAGTAGGTCAGGTGGCGCTGGCTGAACGTGCCCCGCACCGCATCCTGCCCGGTGAGGCGAATGGGGATGCCCTCCCCCAGCAGGGTGGCGAAGGCCAGCGTCTCGGCGTGCCCCCAGTCGATCGGCGCGTCTGGCGACTCGAAGGCGACGCGCCTCCTGCTCATCGCCCGTTCCAGCTTCGGGTTCATGGTGAAGCCGTCCCGGAACCGCAGCAGGCCCGCATTCAGGTTCCGGAGCCCGTCCAGCGTCGGGCCGCCGATGGACGACCGAGCGGGGGGCATGTCCGTGCCGTTCGCGGCGACGTGCAAGTCCGGGACCGGTTCCGCGTCCACGCCACGCGCCAACACCGCCTCGCGGATGCGCTGGAATTCGTCCAGGCCGGCCTTCAGCAAAGCGGCTGGCTCGTCAGGCCGCACGACCCGCCGCCGCACCAGAACCTCCGCGAACAGCTCGCGTACCGTCGGCGTGCTGGCGATGCGTTGGTACATCTCCGGCTGGGTGAACGATGGTTCGTCGCCTTCGTTGTGGCCCCAGCGCCGATACCCGATCAGGTCCAGCAAGAAATCTTTGCCGAAGCGCGCCCGGTACGCCACCGCCAGCCGCACTGCCGCCAGACAGGCAATCGGATCTTGGGCGTTGACGTGCACGACTGGAATCTCGAAGCCCTTCGCCAGGTCGCTGGCGTAGAGGGTCGAGCGATACTCGCTCGGCACCGTCGTGAAGCCCAGCTGATTGTTCGCGATCAGGTGGAGCGTGCCGCCGGTGCGGTACCCCGCCAGCCCGGACAGGTTGAGCGTCTCCGCGACGATCCCCTGGCCCATGAACGAGGCATCGCCGTGGATCAGCACCGCTAGCGACGCGACTTCGTCCTGCTGGGGCCGCCCGGCCCGGCGGCGGTCCTCGTCGGCAGCGCGGGCCATCCCCTGCACCACCGGGTCCACCAGTTCCAGATGCGACGGGTTCGGCACCATCACCACCGCGACGGCACCGGCTCCGTCGCCGTACTCCTGACGGCCGCCAGCGTGGTATTTCACGTCACCGGCCCAGCCGCCGGCCAGCCTGTCGTCGGGGCGGCTCCGCAGCGCCCGGCCGCGCCCCTCGAACTCGGCCAGCACCTGCGAGTACGGCTTGCCGAGGACATGGGCCAGCACGTTCAGGCGGCCACGATGCGCCATGCCGAGCAGGATCGACTTCGTGCCGCTGTCGGCCGCCCGTTCAATCAACTCGTCCAGCATCGGGATCATCATGCCGACGCCCTCCACGGAGAAGCGCGTCTGCCCTGGGTACGCCCGGTGCAGGAACCGCTCGAACGCCGACACCTCGGTCAGCCGGTCCAGCAGGCCGCGCTCGTCGATGGCGTCTTGCGGGGGGCGGTAGCGCCCTTCTTCGATCGCCTCGGTTAGCCACACCCGCTCATCTGGCGACTGCACGTGCCCGAACTCGTAGCCCGTCGTGGAGCAGTAGAGCGCGCGCAGAAGTTGGACCGCCACGGCTGCATTCGGAGCCGTGCGCCCGACCGGCCCACCAACGGCGCGCCCCGGCAACCGCGCGAGCAAATCCTCGTCAACGCCGTGGGTAGCGGCGTCTAACTGCGGGTCGCCCGGCGGCGGCGACCCTAGCGGATCGAGGCCCGCGCCGAGGTGCCCGAACAGACGGATCGCCTGGGCTAGCGCCGCTGCACCGGCCGCCGCCGACACGTCGAGCGCATCGGCCGACGCCACTGGCGCAGTTGCCCGCGACGGGCTGGCGACCCAGGCGGCGAAAATCGCCCGTGCCTCGGCGTCAACCGAGTTCGGATCTTCCTGATAGCGGTCGAACAGGTCGGCAACGTACCCGGCGTTCGGCCCAAAATACTCTTCGAGACCAGTCATGCTCGCGGCCCCCGTGGCAGTTCGAAACGGAGCAGCCCGGTGTGGCTCCGACTAGCACTGTAGCCCGGTTGCGCCATGGTAGGCACTATCAACGGCGGACGCGGCAGAGCAGCGGCCGGGCTGTGGGCGGACGGCTCACTGCACGATCCGCGCCGCCTGCTACCTTCAAGAACCGAAGAATCACGCTCCGGCGTCGCCGTCGGGAATAATCGTGACATCCTGCTCCAGTTGACGGCAGGCTTCGGAGCGCGCCATAGTGGCCCCCGCTGCCCCCCTTGCTGACACGGCACGAGGGCAGCGGAGTCCACCAGATTGGCCCTGCAATGAAGCTCGGAAGGTTCTGGCCCGACCAGTTGACGGACGCGGAGCGCGCCGCTCTCCAGCCCGGCCTGCACGACGCACTAAACGCCCGGCCAGACGTCCTGGTCGTCGGAGGCGGCGTCGTGGGGATCACAGCGGCGCTGGCCTGCGAGCGGGCCGGCCTCGGGTCGGTGGTGCTGATCGAGCGCGACCAGCTTGGTGCGGGCGCGACCGGTGGGGCGGGCGGGCTGCTCGGGGCCGACACTTTGCGGGCATCCTATCCCGAGCCGTACGTGGAACTGGCGCACAAGAGCGTCGCCATCTGGTGGGAGCTGCAAGAAACCTGGCCGGACGGCGTCGGCATCACCGCCTACGACTCGATCAAGCTGGAGCCGCTCGACCCGGCGCTGATCGCAAACATGCCGGCCTCGGCCACCTGGGTCACCCCGGACGAGATCCGCGCGCTGGCACCCGGCCTCGTGTTCGCGGGTGCTGGTGTCCGGGTTCCGCATCAGGCACGCATGAACCCGCTCCGTGCTGTCTCGCACCTCTCGCGCGGCCTGGGGTCGGTGAGCACCGGCGTGGCGGCACTCGGCGTGACCGTGCAGGGCGGCCGAGTGGTGGCCGTCCAGACCACGGCTGGTGAGCTCAGCCCCGGCGCGGTGATCTTCGCGACGGGGATGCCGCCGCAGTTGCCGGGCCTGCCGCTCAATCTGCCGGCCAGCAGCATCAAGGGCCATATCCTGACGACGGTGCCGCCGCCATTCACACTGGGGGGCGGCTTCGCGCCGTTCGCAACGCAGGTGGATGGCGACGGCCTGCTCTCCGGCGGCACGGTCGATATCGGCGACGACACGCCGGACGTGAAGCTGGAAACCATCGCGCAGATCATGGCCGACCTGGCCGTCGCCTTCCCGAGTCTGGCCGGCCTCGCCGTGTCGCACGCCTGGGTCTGCTTCCGGCCGATCCATCCCGACGACCTGCCGGTCATCGACCGGGTGCCGGGCTTGTCGAACGCCTGGATCAGCTCGGGGCACTTCCGCCACGGCATCACCCTGGCACCGGCCTCGGGCCGGGCCGTCAGCGACTGGATCGCGACCGGCCAGCGCCCTGACGAGGTGGCCGCGTTCTCGGCCAGCCGGTTCGCCCCGGCATAGGGTTCCTGCGCCGATGCCGGAGTCGGCCGAGATCAGACCTCAGGCGGGCACAGGCACGGTTGCGCGTGACCGCTCGGCGCAGGCGGCCACGAACGCGGCGAACAGGCGGCGGCTTGGCTCGTGGCTGGCGACGAGGTTCTCGGGATGGAACTGGACGGCCAGCAGCCACGGGTGCTCGGTGCTTTCGACGGCCTCGACGACGCCATCCGGCGACCACGCCACTGGCTTCAATCCGCGCCCGAGCGCCTTCACTGCCTGGTGGTGGAAGCTGTTCACTCCGAAACTGGTCTCGCCGAAGATGGTAGCGAGCCGCGAGTCGGCGGCCACCTCGATGGTGTGGGCGAGATCGTCGCGGATGGTAGCATCGCTCTGCGGGTGCATGGTGCCGGCCGACGGCAGATCCTGGATCAGCGAGCCGCCGAGCGCCACGTTCAGCAGTTGCTGGCCCCGGCAGATGCCAAGTGTCGTCAACTCGCGCTCAGTGGCGAAGCGCGCCACCTGGAGTTCGAGCGCATCCAGCGGCGCATCGAAGTTGACGGTGGCGTGCAGCGGTTCGCCAAAATGCTGCGGGTGCACGTCCAGGCCGCCAGGGAACAGCAGCCCGTCGAGCGTGCCGAGGATGCGATCAAGGGCTTCCGCGTTGTCCATCGGCTGGATCAGGACCGGCGCGCCGCCGGCCTCAACGATAGCGGTGCCGTACGCCTCGGGAAGCTGCACGTAGACGCGCCCCCGCCGGTCGGTGTGGAAGCCAAGTGGAATCCCGATCAATGGGCGGCGACTGGCGGACTGGTTCGACACGGCCTACTCCCCGAACAGTTGCGAGATTCTACTGCGTTCTGCGCGACTGCCCCACTGGCCTCCCTACTGACCTATTGGTGCCCCGCACACCGTGGCGCGCGCTGAATCAGCCGGTGCGGACGACCGCCGCCACCAGGCTGCCATCTGGCGGTCCCTGGTGCGAGTTCTGCTCGCCGCCGGAGACCATCACCCGCGGATCGCCGGTCACACTGGCGACCAGTACGCCGCCCACGGCCTTCGCCGAGATGTATGCCGTCGCGTCCTCGCGCAGGGTGATGCGCCGCCCGCGCACCATGTCACTGCCCGGCACCACCAGTTTGGCGAACACCTGGACGATCCGCGCTTGATCCTCGGAGGATGGGCAGCAGCCGAAAGCCAGCCCGGCCGACCGCAACGCCACCTTGACGCCCTCCACGTCGATGGGATCGCGAATGACGCCGTGGCCGACCCGCAGCGCGCTCAGCGACGGCGCGGCGTTGCCCAGCACCAGAACTTCGGCATGGCGCTTCTCGCCGCCGGCCGAGGTCGTGGCAACCGCCGAGTACAGGTGCCAGTCGCGGCGCACGGCGGCGTCGCTCAGGGCCGATTCCGGTACCTCCCCGAGCGCCACCGCCACCCCGAGCGCCGCGCCATCGTTGGCGTAGCACATCGCGCCGCTGACTCCCACCGACACATCGTGGGTGACGACCGTCTGCCCGCGCGCCTCAGCATCGCGGATGCTGGCCGGCGACAACGACGGCCCTTTGACCATCACGCAGTGCACGTCGGCCGGGTCCGTGATGCCAGCGTCGGCCACGGCAGCGCGCACCGCTACCGCGACAGTCCGAATCTGCCCCAGGCGACCGATCTCTTCGGGAAAGATGTCGTCGGAGTAGGCCCGACCGATCACCAGAGCCGGCGTGGTCGGCGCAGCGGCGGGCGCGACCTCAACCCAGCGCCGACTGATGACGGTGACATGCGGCGAGATCACGCCGTAGCAGCCGCCGGAGAGAATCATGCTGACGCGGCCGGTGACCTCGTCGCGGTGGATGCCGAGCCGCTGTCCGAGCACCTCACGCAGCCGCAAGTCGGCCAACTCACGGCCCGAGTCGTCATGCAGGCCGGTGCCCTCGGTCTTGCCGACCAGGGAAACCACCGACGCTGGGTCAACCGCGCCGCTGTCGAGCAGCGCTGCAAACTCCGACGTGTCAGACGGCCGGGCCATCGAACAGACGTGCATCTCGAACTGCTGAACGCGCATCGGGCCACTCCTGTGTCGGGACTGCCCACAGCGTACTCCGAGCGGGCACCGTGCGGCCCGGGCGCTTGACGCACCGCGCCAGGGGCCGTACCGTGGAACGGTGCCACGGCGACAAGCGTGGGGGGAATGGAGAGCAACACGGTGCATGTTCTGCGTGCGAAGGTGCGACAATCGAGTCTGCTGCTACTGTTGATCGTCGGCCTGGGCGCTGGTCCGCCGCAGGCCCCGACGCTGGTCATCGCGGCCGCGCCATCCGCATCGTCGTCTGCCCCCGAGCCGCGCCAATCGCCGCTCACCGTCACGATGCGCCTCGGCATCTCGGCGGGCGACGCAATCCAAAAGCTTGACCGAGGGGCAGACCGCCGTGCACTGGAGCGCGTGTTGCCCGAGCTCTTCGAGGCTGCCACCATGCTCGGCGTTCGCATCGACACCGTGTCGGTCGGGCGTGGCTTCTGGTCCGATGGCGGCGCGGTCGAGTCAGAGAATGACCTTGACCTCGTGGCGACCGGCATGCGCGAAAACGTGCTAGCACTGGGCGCGACGCTCGGGCAGCGCTGGCAGCAGAGTGCGGTGCTGGCCTGGGAGATGACGCCCGCCGGCGAGATGGCGACGGCGACGCTGCCGTTGCCGGGCGGGACGGCGGGCCTGAACGACGCCGTCTTTGAAGCGCTGGCAACTGAACTGACCGACGGCGGCCACATCAACTACGCAGGGGCAGGGAGCATGGTGTTCGTGGCCCACACCGGCGACGACGCTCCCGCCGAGTTCCGCGCGCGGATGTCGAAGGCGCAGGCAGTTCTGGCTGCGGCGGGGGTGCGGACCGGCACCCTGTCGTTCGGGCAGGCAGAGATGACCGCGCTGACGCGCGAGGCCTACCAGCAGTTCATCGACGGGGCGGTGCGCGGCAAGGCGGCGTTCCTGTCTATCCCGTTGCTGCTGCCGGCCGCCGCCTGACGATATGGGTGACAGTGATGTTCGCCGCAACCACAGGTGCCGGCATGGAGCGGCCTCGGCTACGACGATGTTTGGAAATTGATACGCTGCAACCAGGCCCGAATCGTGCGCTCACGTCGTTCAGGTGTGCGGATCGCATTTGCCCGGCTCACAATTCCCGCGCGCCGCATCTTGCCTGGATCGGGCGCACGGAGAGTGGTGGGCC
>JBBQBU010000288.1:0-7464 GCA_038318015.1 Chloroflexota bacterium
GCTAACACCCTCTCAGGCACCCCACCCATGCCCGCTACCACCTAGCTCGGTCGTCCCCCCTCGTCATCCCATGACCCTGCACCACAACCGGTTGTGCTCGTTCTGGGTGCAGCCCACAACCGGCTGTTGCTAGGCAGTTACGTGACGCCGCAGATATGTTGCACATGTGCAACCGTCCCCCGTCTGAATCCGCTTACGGAAGAGGGCCGTCCCGTATGGCAGGGGAAGGGGGTGTGGGAGCTTACCGGCCGGCCGCCCGCAGCGTCAGGTCGAAGACGATCTTTGTCCCCAGCAGCAGATTTTCCGCCGACAGCCGCTCGTCAATGCCGTGGTACCCCTTCATGTCTTCGCCCGTGAACATGCCCGGCACCAGCCCGTAGGCCGGAATGCCCAACTGACGGAAGAAGCGCGCGTCCGTGCCGCCCACACAGATCGTCGGCACCGGCAGCGCCGCCGGCATGTGCGCCATACACGCCTGCTCGATGGCCTCGAACAAGGGGTTCGCGACCGGGGCCATGGAAGGGGCGGCGTCCGGCCAGTCCACGTCGAACTCGATCTCCGCATCGTTGACGATCTGCTGCACGTTCGACACGAAGGCCGTCGCGTCCGTGTCAGGCAGCAGGCGGCAGTCGAAGCTCATCGACGCCTTCTCGGGGATGATGTTGATCTTGTAGCCGCCGCTCATCATCGTCAGCGCGATGGTGTCGTGCAGCAGCGGGCGCGTCGCCCGGAACGCTGCGATCTCCTCGCGGGCCGTCTCGCCGCCCAGCCGGCGGATCATCTCGGCCACCGGGGCGCACTCGCGGTCTTCGGGGGCCGCCGCCAGCACCCGAGAGACCGCCCGGATCAGCCGGTGCGTCGCCGAGTCATCCCAGGGCTGCGAGCCGTGGCCCGGTTCCGCCCGCGCCGTCATCGTGATCCGGCAAATCTTCTTCTCGCCCACCGTGATCTGGAAGACATCGCCCGCGCTGAAGAAGCCGGTCGCCCCCGAGCCGCCCTCGTCCAGCATGAACGCCGGGTCCAGGTCCGCGAAATGGTTCTCCACCATGAACTGCGCGCCGAGCGGGCTGCCGATCTCCTCGTCACAGGTCGCCAGCATGATGACGTCGCGGTCAAGCTCGACGTTGTGCCGCTTCAACAGGAGCATGGTGATCAACTCCATGATCCCCATGCCCTTGTCGTCGAGCGTGCCGCGCCCGTAGATGTAGCCGTCTGAGATCTCGCCGGAGTACGGGTCGAAGGTCCAATCCGAGGCGACGGCCTGCACCACGTCCATATGGCTGGAGAGCAGCAGCGGCTTGCCGACCGGGTTCTTCGCGTTGATCCTGGCGACGAGGTTGACCTTCTCAGGGTCGGGCGTCGGGTACACCTTCGACTCGATGCCCTCGCTGGCGAGGCGGTCGGCCAGCAGCTTCGCCGTGTCAACGGTGCGCCCCTTCGGGTGCGAGCTGTCAAGCTTCACGTACGCAGAAAGCGTCTGCGCGGCCTCGTCCTTGATGGCGTCCCAATTGACCCGTGCGGCGATCGGATGGGGGGGCTGGGCGGCCGGGCGGATGACCATGTTTCCTCCAAGTATTTTCTACTGTGAGCCAGATTGCAGGGGTTAGCGGGCGGCGGCGCGCAACGTCAGATCGTGGATGATCCGGGTGCCGAGCAGCAGATTGTCGATGGCGAGCCGCTCGTTGAGGCCGTGGAACCCCTTGCGGTCCTCGGCGGTGAGCATCGTCGGGACCAGGCCGTAGGCTGGCACGCCCTTTTCCCGAAAGAAGCGGGCGTCCGTGCCGCCCGCGCAGATCGACGGGGCCGGCAGGCTCGCCGGCATGTGCGCGAGGCACGCCTGCTCAATAGCCCGGAACAGCCCCGTATCGGTCGGCGCGAAGTTTGGCGGCGCGTCCGGCCAGCGCACGTCAATGGTGATGCCCTCATCGTTGACCACCTGCTCAACGTTCGAAATGAACGCCTGCGGGTCGGTGTCGGGCAGCAGCCGGCAGTCGAAGCTCATCGATGCCTTCTCGGGGATGATGTTGATCTTGTAGCCGGCCTCCATCATCGTCAGGGCAATGGTGTCGTGCAGCAACGGGCGTGTCGCCCGGTGCGACGCCAT
Organism: Chloroflexota bacterium; assembly: GCA_038318015.1. Taxonomy (GTDB): domain Bacteria; phylum Chloroflexota; class UBA6077; order UBA6077; family JACCZL01; genus JADZEM01. The sequence continues at coordinate 2,105 of JBBQBU010000288.1, forward strand.
CTCCTTGCGGGCCGTATCCCCACCCAACCGGCGGATCAGTTCGGCAATCGGCGGGCACTCGCGGTCCTCGGGCGGCGCGTCAAGCAGCCGGCTGACCGCCCGGATCAAGCGGTGGGTGGCGGACTCCTCCCACGGTTGCGAGCCGTGCCCTGGCTCGGCACGCGCCGTCAGCGTGAAGCGGCAGGCGCGCTTCTCGCCCACCGCGATACTGAAGACATCACCCGCGCTGTAGAAGCCGCGCTGGCCGCCGCCGCCCTCGTCCAGCACGAACGCCGGGTCCAGGTCCGCAAAGTGGTGCTCCACCATGAACTTCGCGCCCAGCGGGCTACCGATCTCTTCGTCACAGGTGTAGAGCGCCAGCACGTCGCGGGAAAGCTCGACGTTGTGCCGTTTCAGCAGCAGCAGGGTCATCAGGTTCATGACGCCCATGCCCTTGTCGTCCAGCGTGCCGCGCCCGTAGATGTAGCCGTCCGAGATCTCGCCGGAGTACGGGTCAAACATCCAGTCCGACGCGACGGCCTGGACCACGTCCATATGGCTAGACAGCAGCAGCGGCTTGCCGACCGGGTTCTCGGCGGTGAGCCGGGCGACAAGGTTGACCTTGTTCGGGTCCGGCGTTTCGTAGATCTTGAAGGGGATCCCCTCGCTGGCGAGCCGCTCCCCGATGAGGTTCGCCGTCTCGGCCGTCCGTCCGACCGGATGCGAGCTATCGAGTTTGACGTACGCGGAAAGGGTCTGCGCGGCTTCGTCCTGCACGGCGTCCCAATCGACGCGGGCGGCAATCGGATGCGGGGGCTGGGCGGCCGGGCGGCTGCTCATCAGCATTCTCCAGTCGGGCAGATGGGATCACTGCCGCGCGATGACGACAGGGCCGCCGGCAGCACGCGTCCTATCCTCGGCAGGGGCAGGCTGTCATCAAATCGACGCGCAGGATTGGGTCGCAGGGCGCTGCTCGGGCACACGGCCGACGAGCACGCCCCGTTCTGCCAGCGGCGCGCCAAGATGATAGCGCGCCCGGCCGCAACAACGAACGCCGCGCGCCGCCGGTGCGCCCGAGGCCGCACCAGGCGGCATGGCCCGGCCCGAACATCCTGGCGCACAATGGCAGGCGATGTGCGCCGTCAGTCCCGACCGCTCCCCGGTGTGTACGTGACAGACTGCGCCTTCATCTGGCGGCAGATCGTGGCGACGGCGCGCCTCACCCGAGACCTGACCCGCTTCGTCCGCGCTCCGGTGACGACGGCAGAAGCGACGGAACTGGTGCGGGCGCGCGTCGCCAACCGCGAACCGGCGTTTCTCGCGCTCGTCAGGCGCACGGTGTACCGCCATCGGAACAGCCCGTACCGCCGCCTACTCGACCATGCCGGCTGCACCTACGCCGATCTCGTGCAGCAGGTGCAGCGCGACGGGCTAGACGCAACCCTCCGGCGCCTTGCCGAGCAGGGCGTCTACGTGACCCAGGCCGAGATGAAGGGCCGCGCCGATATCATGCGCGGCAGCCTGCGCTTTCGGGCCACCCCGGAGCAGTTCGACAACCCGCTTGTTCGGCCGCAATTCGTGGTGCCGACCAGCGGCTCGTCAGGGCGACAGTTGGCCGTCGGCCGCTCGCTCGCGGAGCTAGCCGAGATTGACGATGTCGTCGCCGTGGCGCTGGCAACGTGCGGCATGTCCCGCCCGGCCTACGTCAAATGGTCCACACTGCCGCACGCCGTCATGGAGAACCTGCACCTTGGATCATCCGTTGTCGGGTGGTTCAACCCGGTCGGGAGCATCCCGCTCGCCGTGCGGGCGTTGCAAGCTTGGGTTGCCGCCATCGTGCGCCTGAGCGGCGGCGAGATGGCCTGGCCCCGCGAGCATCTGCTGACGGCACCGGACACGCTGGCTGACTGGCTACGACAGCAACTCGGCACGCACGGGCCGATCTTGATGGACGCGACGGCCAGTTCTGCCGTGCGCGTGTCAGCAGCGGCCACGGAAGGCGGCATCTCGCTGGCTGGCCTCTGCTGGATGCCCTGGGGCGAGCCGCTGACTCCTGCTCGCGAGCAGATCATCACCGCATCCGGGGCCATGACGCTCCCGGTGTACAGCACCGTCGAGACGGGGCCAATCGCCGTGGCCTGTGCCAACCGCACCGTCGCCGATGCCATGCACGTGCGCGGTGAGCGGTTCGTCGTGGGGCACCGCAGCGCGGACGACGACGCGCCATCGGTCCCCGCTCTAGCGCCTGCCGACAGCGGCGTTGCCGGCGCGCTCCTGGTGACGACACTCGGGCCGGCCGCGCCAAAGATCATGCTCAACGCCGAGACCGGCGACGCAGCCGAGTTCCTGCCGGGGCGGTGCGGTTGCCTGCTGGAGGACGTTGGCCTCACGCGGCGCATTGCGAACATTCGCAGCGTTGAGAAGCTGACCGGTGAGGGCGTCACACTGGTCGGCACCGACCTCGTCGCCATCATCGAGGAGACCCTGCCGCGCGTGCTGGGCGGCCGGATGGGCGACTTTCAACTGCTCGAAGCGGAGCGGGGCGACGGCACCGTGCGGCTGCTGCTCCGCGTCCGTCCCACGGTGCCGGACCTTGACGCAAACCGCGCCAGGAGCATCCTGCTCGGGGCCATTGCGGCGCAATCCCCGCATCACGAACACATGGCGCGCCTCCTCGATGCAGCGTCAACCGTCCAGGTTGAGCGGGAAGACCCCTGGGTTACGTCATCAGGCAAGACGCCCGCGTTCGTGCCCCTGGCCGCCCGCCGACGCGACTAGCACAGCGTGTCTGAAATTCCCCGACAGTTGTATTCTCCCGCCCCTCCCCACCCCACCATGGAGCCTCTCGGCTACGCCGTCTCTCCACGGCCCCCTGCCCCCCTCTCCCGGTGCGCGGGCGAGGGGGAACCACTGTCCAGAGCCTCCCCTCGCCCACGCATGACGCGGGGAGGCGGCGTAGCCGAGGGGCCCCGCCGTTTGTGGGAGAGGGGCCGGGGGTGAGGGGCTCCGAAAACTACCGACGCACTTCGACCAACGTGTACTAGCAAGGGCCGCGAGACCCTGGTGCGGGTTGCCAGTGGCAACCCCGCCCAGACATCCAGAACGGGGACGGGCACCCGGCCACTCGCCTATGCGCCAGCTGCCGCCTTTGCCTTCTGGATGGCCGCCGCGTACCGGTCAAGCGTCTCCTTTGCCGGCTGCTTCGACTGCACCACATCGCGGAAGGCGTCGTTCATCGCCCGACTTACATCTTCCCAGTACGGCACGTTCGGGCGGGCGTCTACCTGCTTCAGCGCCGCCTGCACCGCCTGAAAGTACGGTGCCTGCCATTCTGGCACGTTGCCAAAAGCGTCCGTCCGCATCGGCGGCCAGCCCAGCTTCGTGAGCAGTTGCGACTGCGTGTCCTTCGCCATCAGGTATTCAGCCAGTTGCAGCGCGCCGGCCTTGTTCGGCGCACCCGCCGGGATGCCCAGCACTTCGCCGCCCAGCACATGCGACTCCTTCGTCGGCCCGGCCCAGCCGTGGTACGCCTTGATGTCCTTGCGCCCGTTCTTGTCCACGATCACGTTGATCCCAAACGGCCAGTTGCTGCCCAGGTAGGCCGTGTCCGTGGAGAGCATCGTGTTCATCGTGTCGAACTTGGCCGTGCGGTACTCCGGCGTCATCAGCGGCTCTAGCTGCGCCAGGAACTCGAACGCCTTGACCGAGCCAGCATCGTTCAGCACCAGCGGGTCGCCCCCGGCCTGCTTGATGAACTCGAAGACCGATACCGAGAGCGGGTCGCCCGCCGCCGCCTGGATCGCCACCTTCCCGATGCCTTCCTTTTCCTTGATTGTCTGGGACACCTTCAACAGGTCGTCCCAGGTCTCCGGCGGCTTCAGCCCGTACTGCGACATCTTCGTCTCGTTGTAGTAGACAATCTGGACGTTCGGGCGGTACGGGAAAAAGAAGCGCTTGCCGTTAAACTCCGTGATCGGCACCAGCGCGTCAATGGTAGAGTCCGGCACCCGCGACACCTCGCCCGACAGGTCGTCCACCAGTTGGTCGCGCACCAGCGGCCCAAGCCGCAGGTTGTCCTGCGCCACGAGATCGATGTCCATCTTGTTGGCCGTCTTCTTCGCCTTCAACTGGTTGACGACGTCCTGGGACTCCATCTGCACCATCTTGACCTGCACGCCCGCGCTGCTCTCAAAGCCCTTCAGCAATTCGCCGATGGCCGCGCGCTCGTCCTCGGCCAGGCTGGTGACAAACGTCACCGAGCCGCCGCCGCCAGTGCCGCCACCCGTCTTCCCGGCCGGGCTGCTGCCGCTCTGTCCGCAGGCGCTGAGCAGGAATGTCGCGCTGCCGGCCAGAGCCAGCGCGCCGAAACGTCGTCGTGTGAGTCGCATCGTCAGGTTCTCCCTTGCGTGTCTGCGCCGCCCCCGAAAAGTCCCCTCACCCCCGGCCCCCTCCCACGAGTGGGCGAGGGGCAAACATCGTTACCCCTTGATCGCGCCGCTCAGCGTGCCGGCCTCCACGTACCGCTGGAGCGCCAGTGTCACCAGCATGACCGGGATCGTCAGCAGCACCGCGAACGTCGCCGTGTCGAAGACGCTGCCCCGATTGGAGTAGTAGAAGGTCATTAGCGGCAGCGTCCGCTCGCCCAGAAACAGGTAGATCGCGTAGACAAGGTCGTTCCACGACTTGAGCCACGCGAAGAGCGCCGCCACCGCGATACCCGGCGCGGCCAGCGGCACCACCACCCGCGCCAGCGTGCCGATCTTTCCGTTGCCATCTACGAACGACGCCTCTTCAATCTCGCGCGGGATCGTCTCGAACGTGCCGACCAGGATCCAGGCCACAAACGGCAGCGTCGGGACGAGGTGCGCCAGGATCAGGCCCAGGTCCGTGTCGTTCAGGCCGAGCCGCAGGAACGTGATGGCGACTGGCATGGCGATACCTACGTCCGGGAACATCTGCGTGAACAGTAGTGCTAGGATCAGGCCGTAGCGCCAGCCGCGCGACATCCGCGAGATCACATAGGCCGCCGGGGCCGCGATCAGCACCGCGAACAGCGCCGTACCCGTGGCGACTACCAGGCTGTGCCGGGCCGGCCCCAGTACCGTGTCAGCGTTCAGGATGGCGCGCCAGTGGTCAAGCGTTGCGTTGTACAGCAGGAAAGGCGGGCGCGCCGTCATGATGTCCTGCGGCGCACTGAACGACACCTTTATGAGCACCAGCAGCGGCAGTACCGTCATCACGGCGAACAGCACGGCCAGCGCCACGAAACCGATGCGGAGGGCCAGCCGCGACGCGTGCGCGTCCGTCCTCACCCGAGTTGCCGCCCCCGTCCGGGGCTGCTGTGTGACGGCCTGCGTGCTCATGCCAGTTCCCCCCGCCGC
>JBBQBU010000289.1:0-7448 GCA_038318015.1 Chloroflexota bacterium
TAAGAGCGCGGCGGCCCGCACGCCGGCCGTCGCCATGCCGGCCACCAGAATGTCGAGGTAGCCTCGTGCCACCGCCTCGGTCGGCAGGACTACGTCGGCGTCCATCGCTTTGGGCGGCAGGATGTGGAGCAGCAGCACCTCCGCGTCGAAGGCGCGCGCATAGTGTTGGGTGACGGGCAGCTTCGCCTCGCCGAGCGCCGTGAGATCGACAGGGACCAGGATACGGCTGACCACTGACACTCCTTCGTGCCGGCACCGGGCAACCGCGTCACCCTGATGCCGCTCGCTCCTTGTAGGCTACCAGCGTCAGGCAGGCGGCGTCACGCCACCGCTCCGAGGATGGTACCGCATCGCCTCGCGCGTCACGATGATGCAGTTGACAGTCGTCATGTTCGCAGGGAACCGGGAACGCGCCCGGCGCAGGCGGCCTGGCTCTCAGGCGGGGTTGCGAATTGAGTACCCTGAGTACCGTGAGCAGCCAACCGCCCTCTGTGGTGCCCCTGCCAACCGCGATCACGCCAGCGCGGCCCCTTGCGGTGCGCTCCTGGCCGCCCGTCGCCTTCGGGGTCGCCCTCTACATCCTGGCGCTCGGCTTACGCCTGTGGGGGCTGGGGCAGAGCGTCACCGCCGACGACCAGGACTGGATCGGTCGGGCGGTGGATTTCGCCGGGGCCGTGGAGCAGCACAAGCCGCGCAATACCTACCAGAGCGCACACCCCGGCGTGCCTGCGCTCTGGGTTGCGACACTGGTCATGTCCCCCGGTCAGGTGCGCGAACTCGAGGCGCGCGACGCCGAGCAGGCCACGCTGGTGCGGTCGCCGTCATACCTGCCCGTCCTCATCTCGACGCGCCGGGCGCTGGCGTCATACGCGGCGATGCTCGTCGTCGTGACGGCGTTGCTCGTCTGGCGACTCTTCGGCGTCGGGCCGGGCGTGCTAGCCGGCCTGCTCCTGGCCGCCGAGCCGTTCCTGGTCGCGCACAGTCAGGTCTTCGGGCCGGACATGCTGATGGCAGAATTGATGGCGGTGTCGGTGCTGGCGGCGCTCGCATACGTCGATGGTCGTGGCGGGCGGGCCTACCTCGTCGGCTCGGGGGTGGCGGCGGGCCTTGCCTTGTCAGCCAAAGCCCCGGCGATCCTGCTGTTCGGGTTCGTGCCGTTGCTCGGGCTGGCGTTTACGCTCGCCGGGGCCGGCCCGTATCAACAGGCAGGCACTCGCCGTGGTCGGGTGCCGGCATTCGTGCGTGACATGCTGCTCTGGGGCGGCGTCGCGGCCCTGGTCTTCGTCGCCATCTGGCCGGTCTTGTGGGTGGACCCGCTCGGAGCGATCTCTCGCCTGATCCTCGAAGTGCGCGGCGTTGGCGAGAGTCCGCGTCGTTGGGGCAACTTCTTCCTCGGCACCGTCACCACCACCGACGACGTCGCGCCGTTGCTGCGCCCGATCTTCTACCCCGTCGTGACCGCCTTCCGACTCAGCCCCATCACCTGCCTGGGCCTGCTCGCTGGCGCGGTAGCGGCGGTCGCCGGCTGGCGGCGCGGGTCGCCGTGGCGGTCGGACTGGTGGCGGCGCGGGGCGGTCCTGGCGGCTTACGTCGCGCTGTTCGGGCTGATGATGACGATGTCCCCGAAGAAGATTGACCGTTACCTGTTGCCGGTCTACCCGGTTCTGGCGCTGCTGGCGGCGCTCGGCCTCTGGTGGGTACTACGCCACCCGCTGGCGGCCCGTCTGCGCTGGCCGGCGGTGGCCCTGCTCGGCGTCGGCCAGGCGCTGCTGGTGGCGAGTGTCCAGCCGTACCCGTTGAGCTTCTACAACCCGCTGCTCGGCGGGGCAGCGGTCGCCCAGCGGGTCATGATTATTGGCTGGGGCGAGGGGCTCGACCAGATAGCGGCGTACCTCGACCGGCAGCCGAACGCCGAGCGGATCGTCGTCGTGTCGCTCTACAAGGACCAGATTCTGCCGCACTTTCGGGGCAAGGGCGTGCGCCTCGACGAGTGGCAGAAGGCGGACTATCTTGCCACCTACGTGAACATGGAGCAGAGAGGGCTGGTGCCCCTGCCGCTTCAGGACCTCGTCGCCACCGCCGAACCCGACCTGACTGTCCGGATCAGCGGCATCGCCTATGCACGGCTCTACCGCATCCCGACGGCGCTCCGTGAACAGACCGCCCCGAGGTCATCCCCGCGCCCGAACATCGTGCCGCGCCCATAGTGGGCGGCGAGTTCGCCAATCTCCTTCGTGGCTGCCGCTCGGCTGATCGCCAGCGTCTCGCGGCTCATCGGCCCTGGGCCCTGGGGCGGGGGCGGGGTTGGTGCACTGTGCACAAGGAAACGCCGCGACTTTCTGTAAGAAGGTCCATTGGTTCGGGCTATCAGCAAGCGTATCGTTCAAGGAACAGGTTTGAGCGACCGTTGCAGCGACGACGTGACCGCTCAGACTGCGGCCACCACCACGTGCATCCGAGGGAGTTTTTACTATGGACACCATCATCCTGGACGTCTCGCTCATTTCGTTCCTCGGCTTGATGATAAGCTGGCTGTTCCTCCCGGCCGCCGCGCCGTCCGGTGCCACGACCGAGCACGTCGCCTCCCCCGCCTGACGCCAGCCGCAACACCCGAAGCTCCCGAGACGCGCCCGGCTCCTTGAGCGGGCGCGTCTCTGCATCTGCCACCGGCGCTGGCGACCCAGCCCGGCCGGTCGTCGTCGCCGCGCGCTACCCTTGTCCGTGCGTATCATCACGATGCAGCCTGCGGACTGACCGAGGAGTGGCCGATGTCGACCGACCCACACTTTGAGCGCTGCCTTGCGGCGATCCGTACCGTCTCTGAAGCGACCGCGGCCGAGTTGGCGGGGATGTCGTCGGAGACGTGGAGCGCCCCGACGAACTGCCCGCCCTGGCAGGTGGCCGACCTTGCGGCCCATATCGTCAGTAGTGGCGAGGGGGCCGTGGCGAGCATCCGGCAGGGCATCGCCGGGGTCATTGACGCCGGCATCACGCCGGAGGCCCGCGAGCGGCGGCAGACCGCGTTAGTAGCCGGCGGGCCGGCCTTCGTCGCGGCGGCGCTCGCGAGCGTCACCGGTATGTTCGAAGCCACCTACGCCAACCTGAATGAAGCCGCACTGTCAGCCATCTGCTTCCATCGGCGCGGCAATCGCCCGGCCCGCTGGTACGTCGTCCACCGACTGGCTGAGGTCGCGTTTCACGGGTGGGACGTGCAGTTGTCGCTCGGCGCGTCGCCGGACCTTGCCGAAGACGTGGCCGCGCTGATGCTGCCAACGCTGCTGGAGAGCAACGCGCCGCGCACCTACGCCGCCGGCCTGAGCACCGAGCGCGGCACCGGTGAACGGTACGTGCTGGCCGTTGCCGACGACCCGGCCGCCCGCTGGCTGGTGACGGTCGGCCCGGACGCGTTGACGGCCATGCCCGTCGCTGCCGCGGCCGGCGCGGCCGGCACGGGTGCTGACGTGACCATCACCGGATCGGCGGCGGCGCTGGCGCTGCTGGTGTACGGCCGGCGCGACCTGAGCGCCCTGTTCCAGTCGCGCGCGCTCCGGCTCGACGGCGACGCGGTGGTGGCAGAGCGTTTCACGACGGTCTTCCCGCGCCCGTAGCTCCTGCCGGTCTGGGCGGCACAGCTTGTGCACCAATCCTCCCGATATGGGAGGAAGGTGTCTGGATGGGTACGACGTTTCAGGTGACGTTTGACGCGAACGATCCGGACCGTCTCGCTACATTCTGGGCTGCGGTGCTGGGCTACAAGCTGCAAGACCCGCCGGCCGGCTTCGACACCTGGGATGCGTTCCTGGCGTCCATCGGTATCCCCGAGGACCAGCGGAACTCAGCCAGCGCCATCGTGGACCCGGACGGCAAGGGCGCGCGTATCTTTTTCCAGCAGGTGCCCGAGGCGAAGGAGATCAAGAACCGCGTGCATCTGGATGTCAGCGTGACGGGCGGGCCAGAGTCTCCACTTGATGAGCGCAAGCGGAAGGTCGATGCTGTCGCCGAGCGCCTGATGGGCCTGGGAGCGCGCCTGGTCGGGCCGAAGGAGAAGCGCGGCGAATACTGGGCCGTCATGCTGGATCCCGAGGGCAACGAGTTCTGCGTGCAGTAGCACCGGCGGAGACCGGCGGCAGCGAGGTCGTGTTCCGCGAGGTCGGGGGATGATGGAGTTTGACGAAATAGGTCGGTACTGCCCGCCTGCCAACTCCCTCACCCCCTGCCCCCCTCTCCCGATGCGCGGGAGAGGGGGAATCACGGGTGCGTACTCCCCTCGCCCACGCATGGGAGAGGGGTCGGGGGTGAGGGCAGCCCGCTGAGCCGCCTACCCGGATATCTCGTCAAACGTCATCAGTCCACGGACCCCAGTCGGGCCGACGCAGGAACGTAGAGAGCACCTGCAGCACGACGGGCTATGGGCTTCGGCTCACGCTTACAATCCGGGGCACTCTGCCTGCTGGAGCCCGCCATGTATCAGCCGCCGCACTTCCGCGAAGAACGCATCTCGGTGCTGCATGCGCTGATGCGGGCGCATCCGTTCGGCGCGCTGGTGACGCTCGGGCCAGACGGGCTGGTGGCGAACCACTACCCGTTCGTCCTTAAGCCCAACCTATCCCCAAACGGGACGCTGCACGCGCACATGTCGAAGGCGAACGACCAGTGGAAGTCGCTGGATGGCCAGCAGGAAGCGCTGGTCATCTTCCAGGGCGTGCAGCGCTACATCACGCCGAGTTGGTACGCCACGAAGCAAGAATCCGGGAAGGTCGTGCCAACCTGGAACTACGAACTGGTGCACGCGTACGGCCGGCCGCGCGCCATCCACGACGCCGACTGGCTGACCCGGCACGTCACCGACCTGAGCGTCCAGCACGAGGCTGACCGCGCCGAGCCGTGGGCCGTCTCGGACGCCCCGGCTGACTTCGTGGCGTCGCTGGTGAAGGGCATCGTCGGCTTCGAGATCGAGATTACCCGGCTTGAGGGCAAGGTGAAGGCGAGCCAGAACCGCCCGGAGGCCGACCGCGCTGGTGTGGTCGCCGGCCTGACGGAGCAGGGCGACGAGCGGTCACGGCGCATGGCTGCGCTGGTGGCATCGCCTGACGCCACCAGCGCGAGCACCTGACCCGGCCACGCTTTGACCCAGCCGCAGGATGTGCCGGCGCGCGGCTGCCTTAGCGCGGCCGGCCTAGCGCGCCCCGACCGCCAGCCCCGGCATGGTGAAGCCCACCGCGTTAAGGCGCGTCACCATGTCCGCCTGTTGGGCTGTCTCAAGCTCCACCAGCGGCGGGCGCACCGTAGTCCAGGCCGCATCGTCGCCGTAGTGGGCAATCGCCGCCTTCAGCGCCGGGATCATCACGTAGCCCTGGAAGACCGTCCGCACCGCGTCCAGGCCGGCCTGCTGCTCGTCGGCGTCGGCCCGCTGCCATGTTGCCGCAAGCTTCGCAATCGGCCCCGGATTCACGTTCGCCGTGGCTGAGATGCAGCCGGCCCCGCCGCCACGCAGCGTCCGCAGCAAGAACGACTCGCTGCCCGCGAACACGTCAAAGCCCGCTGGCTGGAACTGCTCCAGCATCGCGTTCGTGTTCGCCCAGTCGCCGGAACTGTCCTTCACGCCGGCGATGGTGCCGGGGTACGTCTTCAGCAGCCGCTCGATCAGCGTCAGTGTGATGGGCACCTGCGCGACCGGCGGGATGTGGTAGAGGTAGATCTTCAGGCGGCTGTCGCCGACCCGTTGGATGACCTCCGAGAAGCTGCGGAACAGCCCTTCGTCGGTGTTGCCCTTGTAGTAGAACGGCGGCAGCATCAGGACGCCGCCGACACCCAGCTTCACGGCGTGCCGCGTCAACTCGACGGTGTCGCCCAGGGCGCACGTACCGGTTCCCGGCATCATCCGTGCGGTCGGCACGCCGGCCTCGGCCAGCGTATCCAGCAGCCCGATCTTCTCGCCCACCGTCAGCGAATTGCCCTCGGAGTTGGTGCCGAACACCGCAAGGCCGACATCCTGGCTCAACAGCCACTGGCAGTGGCGGACAAAGCGGGCACCGTCCGGCCGCAGGTCGGCGTCGAACGGCGTGACGACGGGCGACAGGACACCGGACATCGGGCGAGCCGGGCGGGTACTCTGAGCGTCACTCATAGGAGCCTCCTGGGGGGCGAGCATCGTTCGGGGTGGTGCATCGCCGGCGGTTGCTACGCCTCGCGAACCGCCGGTTCGCGCGTGGAGTTGAACGGGATCATACGAGACGAGGCGTGCGCGCGACACCGCGCCAACCTCGCCGTATATGCTTTGACAGGTATATGCTGTTTGGGGCATATTAGATCCATGTCCGACGCGCTCTGGCCCGCCCTTGCCGACTCCACGCGCCGTTCGCTCCTCGCCCTGCTTACCGAGCGCGCCCAGTCTGTCAGCGAACTGGTCGATGCGCTCCAGGTGAGCCAACCAACCGTCTCCAAGCACCTGCGGGTGCTGCGCCAGGCCGGCCTTGTCCACGTCACCGGCGACGCTCAGCGCCGCATCTACGCGGTCAATCCGGCGCCGTTTCTCTCGCTTGATGCCTGGTTGGAGCCGTACCGGCGGCTCTGGAATGACCGGTTGGATCAACTCGGGCAGCGCCTTGACGAGACACAGGAGGAACGATGATCCAGTCCACCTACCTCGAACGCGACGGACGGCCCGCCGTGCGGTTCGTGCGGACCTACCCGCACCCAATTGAACGCGTCTGGGCCGCCATCACCGAGCTTGACGAACTGCGCCATTGGTTTCCGTCGGCCGCGCGCATCGACCTGCGAGTCGGCGGGCTGGTCACGTTCACCGATGATCCGTACATGGAAGGCAGCACCGGCACCGTCCTGGCGTGTGATCCGCCACGGCAGCTCGCATTCTCCTGGGGGAGCGACGAACTTCACTACGAACTGGAGTCGCTCGCGGATGGCGGTTGCCGATTGACCTGCGTCAACGTGCTGTACCAGCGGAACACGGCGGCACGCAACAGCGCCGGCTGGACGGTCTGCCTCGGCGAGCTTGACCGGCTGCTTGCTGGCGAGGCAGCAGGCGGCCCGCACAGCGACACCGCCCTGCCCTGGCAGCCCGTGTATGACGCGACGGTGGCGGCGGGCCTGCCGTCCGGCGCGGAGATTCCAGACGCAGCCTGAGCGGCTCTCCCGGCGACTGGTTCACGCCGAGGGTGGGCAACTCGGCGTCACCAATCACCTGGGCTGTAGCGCCTTCTGGGTGACGCTAGCGCTCGCTGCGGGAACTGCCACGGCCACGTCGGACCGGGCTTGAGGGCACGAGGGCTAAATTGCCCTCCCGCGCTCTAAGAAAGTGTGTGCGAAGTCCGGCTTCGGGCCAAACTCGGTGAGCCGAGCCGTGCATGAGCCACGATCTGACAGCGTTCGTCACGTCAGAGTGCCCCGGTTCCTAGCCAGGAAGCGGCTCGGCGACCCTTCGCACACAC
>JBBQBU010000290.1:0-7419 GCA_038318015.1 Chloroflexota bacterium
GCCGTTCGTGCCGAGCGCACCGTCCGGGAACTGCGACAGGGTAGCATCGGCAGGCGAACCCGCGTGCAGACCCCAGTCGGTCGGGCGGGAGGGCTGCCGGAGTGCGTCCGCCTGGACGCGGTCTCTTGGGGCAGCGTCTGCCGCCGTCACGTTGCCGAGGCCTGCGTCACCGCCGCCCAGGCCATTATTGATGCCAGCGTCGATGCTGCCGAGGCCGTTGCCGGCACCTATGTCGAGGCCGCCGGGCAGCGCCGCTGCCTTTCCGGCGCTATCGAAGCCACCGGCCGACACCTTCGCCATGCTGTCCGCGCTGCCAGCGGCCGCCTTGCCGACGCCGTCGAAGCCAGAGGCGGCCTTGCCGGCGCTGTCGAAGCCAGAGGCGGCCTTGCCGGCGCCGTCGAAAACGGTGGTGCCGGCGCTGTCGAGCGTGTAGTGGCCCATGCTGCCGCCGTCGTGCCCGGCTGGTGCGACCTTCCCAAAGCTGTCGAAGCCGGTCGTGGCTGTGCTGTCCATCATGTAGCGGGCAAAACTGCCGGCCTCGTGCCCGGCCGATGCGGCCTTGCCAACACCCTGGAAGCTACCGTCAGATGTAGGCGTTGCAGCGTCGAACCTGCCGCCACGCCCCTCGAAGCCGTCTCCACGGTGGCCGCTGAGCGTTGCCGTGCTGTCCGCCGTGATCGGATAGCGTGCCATCGTCTCAGGCTCCGGCGGAGAAGACGGGGATGATCCGCTGGCCGTACCGGCTGCACCAGTTCCGCCGGCCCCGGCCACCCGGCGCACGACATCAAAGCTGCCAGCCACGCGGCGGAAGAATAGCGGGTCAGTTCGGAGCACCTGGCCGGCGGCGGCGGCCAGCGCGAACAGGACCGCGCCGAACAGCATGAACGGCTTCTGATCAGGCGTCCGGGTGCCGGCAATCTCCGCCTCACCAGTGAGTGCGGGAATGGTTGGGACCGGCGTCGGTGGCAGCTGCGTCGCGGTGGCTGGCGGCCCCGAGACAACGGCCGCGACGAGCGGCGTCGGGGTGGGGGTGTTGGTGAGGGTCACGGTCGGCGGCACCGGCGTCGGGGTCACCGTCGGCGGCTCAGGCGTCGCAGTTGCTTCTGGCGTAGGTTCGGGTGTGGGTTCGGCGGCCGGTTCTTCCGCCGGCGGCGCGGGCGGCTCCTCGGCCACGGCAGCCTCTACGACGACTTCGGTTGGCGTCGCGGTCGGTGGGACCGGTGTGCTGGTGGGGGAAGGTGGGACTGGCGTCGCCGTTGCCGGCGCGGGCACCTCGGTGGCAGTTGGCTCGGGCATCGGCGTCTCGGTCGGCGGCACGGGTGTGCTTGTGGGCGGCACAGGCACACTCGTTGGCGGGTTCGGCACCGGCGTACTGGTCGGCGGCACCGGCGTCTCGGTCGGTTCGGGCGTCGGTGTGCGCGTGGGCGGCTTCGGCCGAGGCGTCGGCGTGTGCGTGGGCGGCTTCGGCTCGGGCGTGTGGGTGGCGGTCGGTTCCTTCGGGTACGGCGTCGGGGTTGCAGTCGGCTTGCAGTTCGGGTTCCGCGCCAACCCCGCGCACGGGTCGCCAGACTGCGACACGACCGGCGGATCGTGCGGTGGGCCGGCCTTGCTCTTCGGGGTGGGCGTCGGGGTGCTCTTGACGACGGCGCGCTCGGCTGACTGCGCCTGCCCGTCCGTGGCCGCCAGGACACCGGGGGCACCCGCTTGCCCCAGGATCAGCAACGCGCAGCCTGTTGCGAGCCATCGTGCCCACGGTCGTCGGGAGATTCGCGTCGTGCCGTCCATCGCTCGCCCCATCCTGTTGCGCGGCCTGCCCGCCGAACTTGGCCCGCTGCCGGGTCTCGTCTCAGCGTACCGCTAGGAAGAGCGTCAGCCTGTCGCTGATCACGCGGCACGCCTGTTCGCCTGCGAACAGCCTGTCAGGACTGATCGATCCACCAGCGCTCCAGGCAGCGGCCCGGTCACGCGGACAAATTGCGAGGATGCGGTGCTCGCGCCCCTTACGTCTCGCCACGCGATAACCGTCTCATTGCGGATGGATTCCACATGGAGGCAGAGCAACTCCGCACTGAAGGAACACCGCCCTACCTGCCACTCGTCGTGCTGATCGGCCTCTTTCCCTACGTCGCCTACCCCGGAGTTCGCTGCCGCTCGGGGTCGGTGGTCGTCTAACCTCGGCCCATCCCTGGCGCTCTTCCTCCTGCCGCGCGCACGCCAGCGGCAGTTGCCCTCCGCAACAAAGCAGGGGGCGCCCAAGCGGCACGGCCGGATCGTTTCTGCCCCCGCCGATACAGTACGCTGCCGGCACTGCACGCTCGCCGCGTCGCCACGAACCTCATGGCTGCAAGGAGGCATTCATGCAGGGCATGATGATGGACTATCCGCTGACGCTGCTCCCGATCCTGGAGCGCGCTCGCAGGCTTTTCGCCAGGAAGCAGATTGTGACGCGCGTGGGCACAGACACCACGCGCGCCACCTACGCCGACCTGTACGGACGGGTGCAGCGGCTGGCCGGTGCGCTGGCGGCAGTCGGCGTCGGGCGGGGCGACCGCGTTGCCACCCTCTGTTGGAACCACCAGGCGCACCTGGAGTTGTACTTTGCGGTGCCATGCATGGGTGCCGTCCTGCACACTGTCAATTTCCGCCTCTTCGTCGATCAGCTAGTGTTCATCCTGAACGATGCGGCTGACAAGGTCGTCGTGGTGGACGCCAGCATCCTGCCGTTGCTTGCTGAACTGCTGCCGAGGACACCGGCCGTCCAGCACGTTCTGGTGGTCGGAGACGCGCCAGCCGGGCTTGAGATGATCAATGGGCGGCCGGTCACGGGCTACGAAGCAGCGCTGGCCGCCGCGCCCGCCGACTTCGCCTTTCCTGCGCTGGAGGAATCGGCGGCGGCGGCCATGTGTTACACGTCCGGCACTACCGGGAACCCGAAAGGCGTCCTCTACAGCCACCGGTCAATGGTGCTGCACACGATCGCCGGCGTGACGCCGGATGTTCTGGCGATGCGCGAGCGCGACGTGGTGATGCCGGTCGTCCCAATGTTCCACGTCAATGCCTGGGGCTTCCCCTATATGGCGACGATGGTCGGGGCCACCCAGGTGCTGCCGGGCGCAGCGCCCGCGCCGGCCGATTTGCTTCGGCTGATCGCCCAGGAGCGCGTCACTATAACCAGCGGCGTCCCGACCGTCTGGCTCGGGGTGCTGGCGGCGCTCGACAGCGGGCAGGCCGCAGGACAGCACGACCTGACCAGCCTGCAACGGATCGTGGTCGGCGGCTCGGCGGCACCCCGCGCGATGATGGAACGGTACGAAAAGCAGTACGGCGTTCCGGTCTGGCACGCCTGGGGCATGACCGAGACGTCGCCGCTCGGCTCGGTCTGCTGGACGAAGAGCTATCTGGATGATCTTCCCGAAGACGACCGCTGGCGGATCCTGACGACGCAAGGTATCCCCGCCCCCTTCGTTGACGTGAAGTCCGTCGACGCGCTGGGCAACGATGTGCCGTGGGATGGCACGTCCCTGGGCGAGATGGTGGTGCGCGGGCCGTGGGTGACGGCAGGCTACTACAACGACCCGTCGCCGGGGGACCGCTTCACCGACGACGGCTGGTTCCGGACTGGCGATATCGTGACCATCGACCCTGAGGGTTACTTTCAGATAGCCGACCGCACCAAGGATCTGGTCAAGAGCGGCGGCGAGTGGATTTCCAGCATTGACCTGGAGAACGCGCTCGTCGGGCACCCCGCCGTGGCCGAGGCCTGCGTGATCGCGGTGCCGCACCCGAAGTGGGCAGAACGCCCGCTAGCCTGCGTCGTCCTGCGCCCGAGTGCGGACCCGGTATCTCCGGCCGAACTGATCGACTTTCTGCGCCCGAGCTTTGCCCGCTGGTGGCTGCCCGACGACGTGATCTTCCTGCCCGAGTTGCCCCGCACTGGCGTCGGAAAACTCGACAAGAAGGTGCTACGCGACCGCTTCCGCGAATATGCTCTCGGTGAGGCCGCAGGCGAGGCATAGGCGTCAGCCGGGATCAACGCAGCCGACAGGCCTGATCATTGAGAAGCCCCCTCGCGCACACTGGGTGCGCGAGGGGGCTTCTGCATTTTCGGCCAGCTACGGCGCGCGGTCAGCGGCGCGGCACCTGCGCCGGAGCCTGGACTGGCTGCGACGGTGCGACCGGACCCGGACCACCGGTCACCGGCGCACCGGTCGAGGTCGCTGGCGCGCCGGCCGGTCCAACAACCGGGACCACGTTCGGGCGTGGCGTCACGAGGGGACTGGCGTCATTGCGGGCCGGCTCCTTGATGTCCACCGGCTCGTTCAGCTTCGAGTAGGCGATGGTCATGTCAACCGTCGCCGTCACCGGATCGCCGTTCGGCTCGATGGACGGCAGCATGATGCTCACGATCAGGCGCTCCTGCCGCACCATGCGGTCCTGTGCACCGACCCAGACATCGACGGTCCCCTTGAGCGACTTGATCGCCTCGCGAGCGTCGCGGTCCTCAATGGCCGGCAGCAACGGATCAAGCAGCGGAGCGAGGTCCAGGGTCGAGCTGTAGTGCTGCGTCGCCACGCCGCCAACCGTCTCCGTGCCGATCAGCCGCACGTCCTTGCCGATGGCGGCTGTCTCGACGCCGCTGATCGGGCCGACTTCGACAATCTGCGGTGCCGTCTGCCGGGACCAGCGCGGCTCGAAGCGCGTCCGTGTGTAGACAGTGTCACCTACCATCACGACTTCCGCCGTGAACGGCCCGAACTTGAACGTGGACCGCTGCTTGTCCGGCGCGGCAAGGTCGCCCTCGCCCAGGATATCGACCGTGATACCGTCCATCTTGGCGGTGCCCGAAAGGCCGTAATGTGCAGTCGTGAACGGTCGTATCTCCGGTGCTTGCGCGACGGGCGCTGCGGCAACTTCCGCTGCGAATGCCGCCGGTCCGGCGCTCAGGAAGAGCGTCAACGCCACTATCGTCGCGATCAGCCGCTGCATGATCTGCTCCTTACGTCGAGTATCAGAGGCCCCCATTTGCCCTCTGAGTCTCGGCCTGCGCGCAGTATAGCCGAGCCGGCCCATCAATCCACGCCCTGTCACGGCGGTCCTGAACAATCTCGTCTCCGCCCGTGGCCGGTTGCTCATGGCATGGCGCCACGTCCGCCATGTTATGTTCAGCCCGTGGTTGGCGATGTGCGCGACAATGCGGCGACTGGTGAGGCACGATACCTGGCGCTGTCTGAGCGCGCGGTGGCGCTGGCGGCCACCCGAACTGACGGCGTGACCGACGGTGAATTGGTGTGTGCGCTGTTCGGGCCGGTGGCCGGGGACCAGTGGGGCCGCCTGTTGCTGACTGTGTTGGCACCAGAAGCCCGCCTGACCCGGCGCGGCGACCGCTGGTTCACGACCATAGGCCGACACGATGGGCCACCTCAGCCTGGCAACCACCTTTCCAGCACGGTGGGGCGCGTTGGGACTTCATGCGCGCGTCAGGTGCCGCCCCACGCTGAGCCGACGATCACGACGCTGGCACTCGCTACCACGGGGGCCGATCCGCGCCGCCACCGGATCGCCAGGATCGCCGCTGTGCGGCGCGCGAACGGCAAGACGCTGGACTGCTTCGACGCTGTGGTCCAGCCGGACCGGCGGCTCTCGCGGTTCGTACTCGACGCCGCGCGAGTGGTCGAGGAGGATTTGGACAATGCCCCGCTATTCGCCGAGGTCGTAAGGGAACTGGCCGAATTCCTGGGCAACAGGGGAGTTCATGTCTACGGCGCGGGACGGGCACAAGCGTTCCTGGTGGCCGAGTGCCGTCGGGCCGAAATCACGTCTCTGAACGTCCAACTGCTGGAGATTGACGAGTTGCTCGGGTCCGTGCTGGAGCCTGGCCGCAAGCCTGGATTGCGCTCTGCCGCCCGTGATCTCGGCGTCCCGGTGCCGACGCGCGCGTCGCCGCTGGCCGATGCCGACCTTGCGGCGCGAGTCGTCGAGCGCGTGCGCCAGCGACAGGCGGCCAGCCCACCGCGCTCGGCGCTGGGCGCCGAGCCGTCAGGGACAAAAGCCGCTCCGGATCATGCGCTGTCCGGTTCGACTAACGCTCCACCGGTGCCGTTCACACGCGCCTGGGCGGCCAACGCGCCCGAGGGACCGGGGGTGTACATCTTCGAGGATGCCGAGGGGCAGGCATTGTACATCGGGAAGGCGGTTGCGCTGCGTCGGCGGCTGGCAGCGTACGTTCAGCGCCAACCGGCATTGCACCGGCAGATGGAGGCGCTCGGCGTGCGCGCTGCCCGCATGGCAACCATCGAAACGCCGTCCGACCTGGAAGCGACGCTGTTGGAAGCCCGCCTGATCCGCGAGCGTGCTCCGGCCTTCAACGTGGCGCGGCAGACGCGCCTGCCGTCCGTCATCGTGCGGGCATCGGCGGACGCCGCATCGCCACGCGTGCAACTGACGCACACGATAGCAGCGGACGGCGCGCGCTACTTCGGGCCGTTTGAGAGCGTCCACGCGGCGCAGGACGTGGTGCGAACCGCCCGCGCGGTCTACCCCGACGCATTCCAGCGGCGGCGCGGCGACGTGGCCCGCCAGCGTGTGGCCGTGCTGGATGTCTGCCAGTTGCTGTCCGGGCAGCGGGGTCCGGCCCGTGATTCACTGAAAGCCGCGATGCGGGCAGCGGCGGCAGCCGGCGACCTCGCTGACGTGGAGCGGCTGCGCGGGGCGCTACGGGCGGTACAGACGCTGGACATTCGCCCGTCGATCCTGGCCGGGCTGGCCGAGGGGTGGCGGCTCTGCGTCGTGGAGCAGGTGGCGGACAGCAGGCGGCGCGGGCACCTGCTCCACGACGGCCTGCTCGTTGGGTCCACCGATCTCGGGCCTCGGTCCGTCGTCTCAGGGGATGGCGAGGTCACCGGCGGGTCGGCAGACGACGATGACGGTGCGGGTAAGGCGGGACCGCGGTGGCGGCACGACGGGCACAGCACCACAGGGTCGTGCGCGTGCGGGTCAGTTCCGGGCGGCTGGGACGCGGCCGCCGCTGCGCCCGGCCGAGCGCCCATCCCCGATCCCACACACGCTGCATCCGCGCACGCCGCAACGGAGCGCGCCATCGTCCTGCGCTGGCTGACGCAGGCCAGGGGCCGGATCACGGTCCACCGGCTGCCGTCCGCGCCAGCGGGGCGCGAGCCGACAAGCCGGCATCAGACCTGAGATCAGACGCACCCTGGGCCGGGTGCGAGCCGCCGTCAATCCCCTGACGGCCAACTGACGGCGC
This sequence comes from Chloroflexota bacterium, assembly GCA_038318015.1. GTDB lineage: Bacteria > Chloroflexota > UBA6077 > UBA6077 > JACCZL01 > JADZEM01. Next base: position 7,262 of record JBBQBU010000290.1, read on the forward strand.
GATTCGCGTCTTTCGGCCCTTCGCCGGCTGCTGTGCCTACGCCGGGTGCGCCGCCGCGATCACCCGCGATGCCTGGGCGTGCTTGCCGTCTCGGGCCGCCTTCAGCCGGGCCGCAAGTGACGAGCGCCGCCGTTCGTCCTTCAGCGTGGACAGGTTGG
>JBBQBU010000291.1:0-7406 GCA_038318015.1 Chloroflexota bacterium
GGCTTGCCGGCTGCCATATCCGCCTGTGCCTTCTGGAAGATCTCGAAGTAGTCCGTGCTGTCTACCCGGGTGACAACCTTGACGCCGCTAGTTGGTCCACTGGTGGCGTTGAACGCGTCGGCGACCTGCTCGGCGGGGTGCCGCTGGGCAGCGGTCGCGTTCGGCGGCGTCGCCCAGATGTGCGAGAACGTAATCTCGACGGTGCGCCCCGGCGCAACAGGCGCGCGCTGAGCCGCCGCTGCGGGGGACGGCGAGGCGGCCGGGGACGCTGCCGCAACTGGTGACGCAGGAACCGCCGGAGATGCGGCGACGGCCGGAGTCGCGCCTACTGCGGGCGACGCCACCGGCGACGGCTGGCCGCCAACGGCAACCGGCGGCGGGGCCGACGTGGCGGCCGGTGCGGCTGGCTTCGGCGCGGTGGTAGGCGTGACAGGTGCGCTCTGGCCGCACGCCGACAGCAGTGCAGCGGTGCTCGTCAGCAGCATCGCCCTGGTCAAGAAACTGCGCCGGCCCAGGGCGCGGCGTGTTGCGGTCGTCGCCTGCGGTTCGGCGGTGTGCGGGGTCTGCGGGTACGCACGCAACTGCGTGAACTCGTCCGGCTTCACAGTGTGCTCTCCTCGGGCAGCGACTGGCTGTTTCGGCCCCGGCATCGATCCGCCGTTCGGTGACCAGTCGGGAAATCCCAGTCGGGTCATCAATGTGCCGCGTGTTCAGCCAGTGGCCTGTTCTGGTCCCCCGGTTACTTCAGCCGAGTGGACTGCATCCGAGCGTCGCAGCACGACGGGGTCGCGTCAACCCGAGTGTCCATCGGTCAGTGTGAAGAAGCACGCGCGGATAGCCGCGATGCCGGGTTCCGCCTCCTGGTCAGGCGGCTGCGTGGCGCGACCGGCGTGTTTCCACCGGGAACCGTGCGACCCGGCGGCACAAGGATGAGGAGGGAAAGGAACCGCGTCATGCGGAGGCGAATTCGCCCCATCGTCTGCCCCTCAGCCTGCGGCTTTCTCCGCTGCCCGCTGCCCCCTCGCCGAGGTGAACGATCACGCGTCCGGAGATACACGCTGAAGCCGGCGCCGCTCTGTGCCTTGACGGCGCAGGCACGTGCCGCTGACCATGTGATAGACGCTACAGACTCAGCGACCTGCATCAGTCGTACCTATCCACCCAGCGATCGGCAGGGTGCGACGGTTCGGCAGTCTACTTGCTGGTGGTTGGCACCGCGCGGGCGGGGTCGCGTACCGTTTCGCTGCTGACGTGCGTGCAACCGCCCGGCACATATTCCGAGTCCGAGACTGCGCGTTCAGCACGGCCAGGCCACCGACATGGACAGGAAAGGACGACGCCGCATCATGGAGATCGAGCATGGCCGAGTCGCCCACACCGTTCCGGGACGCGTCCGCGTGAAGCTCGATCCGGACGCTTTGACCGAAGAGACGGCCCCCCGCCTGCAGGTCGCGCTGCTGGCGCTGCCGGAGATCGAGGCGGTCCAGACGACGCCACGTACGGGCAGCGTCGTGATCATCTACGATCCGGAGGCGCTCGATGTGGATCGGCTGATCGCCCGGCTGCGCGAGGCGAAGGTGCTGGCGCTCGATCCGCCATCGGACAACCCGTACGGAGGCCAGCGCAAGCCGATGAGCCAGACCGCGCGGGGCATCCACCGTACGTTCCACGACGTTGACATGCAGTTGTCGCAGATCACCAAGGGGCGCTGGGATCTCCGGAGCGTGATGCCGTTCGCCATGGGGGCGCTGGCGCTGCGCCAACTGGTGACGAATCCCGCAGCCATTGCGTCCGCGCCCTGGTACGTCTTTGCCTGGTACGCGTTTGACAGTTTCTGGAAGCTGAACGAGGCCCAGACGGATGTTGATGATGAGGCGGAAGCCGAGGATGCGTAGGGAGCGATGGCAACAGTCCAGCAGTCAATCCTGATCGGGGCCACCGTCAAGCAGTCCTATGCGTACCTGGCCGACATTGAGCGGGTGCGGGACTGGCTGCCGCATGTGGTCGAGGCGCAGCGTACCTCGGCCGTGAAGACCGGCGAGGGCGCAGAACTGGCCATCGTGGCGGAAGCCGCCGGCAAGCGCACCGAGGGCACGAGCCGCTGTACCGCCGCCGTGTCCCCGCACCGGCTGGCGTTCACCGCGACGCTGGATATCGGGTTGACCTCGACGACGACGTTCGACCTCGCGGCGGCGGGCAAGCAGACTCAGGTGACGGCGACGGTGGAGTACGCGTTCACCGGCCGAGGCTTCGGGCGGCTGCTCGGCGGGCTGTTCGGCGACAAGTACGCCCGGCAGGACATCGCCACCGCGCTGGACAACCTCAAGGCGCAGATCGAAGCGAAGCGGCCCCAGCGGAAGCGTGCAGCGCCGGTGCTGTAAACCTTCACACCCCGTTGACCGAACTGTACCTTAAATTAATCCGCCGTTAAAGTTCGGCGCGTATGCTCAGAGGGAAACACACGGTGTAATCACTCGATGGGGTCGAGGCATGTTGATCGAGGCGCTGCTCCAGACAGTCGGGCCGATGCTGCTGGAGCTGGTTATCCGCGAAGTGGCGGTACCCGCAGCAAAGCGCATGACGCGCCCGAGTGTAAGCGTTGCTGCGGAGCAAGCGCCGACCGCGCTGCCCATCGGCGACCTGACGACGCCGCGTCTTGCTGCTGTCAGCGCGGTGCAGATCGTGTCCGAGATTTCGGGCCGGGTCCGGGTTGAAGTTGCCGGCCTGCGCGGGCAGCACGAGCTTGCCCGCAAGGTGTCTGACGACATGACGGCGCTGGTGGGCGTGCTCCGCACCGAGGCCAGCGCGCAGACTGGCCGGTTGCTGGTGCATTTTGATCCGACACAGCAGTCGGTCTTGACACTGGTCGCCGCCATTGATCGCGCGCGGGCGAAGCACCTGAACCTCTCATCGACCCGCACCCGACGGCTGGCGGCGGTCGTCTAGCGGTGAATGCGGTACGGGCCACGCCCGGCCCGCGACGTGGGGGTACACCGCCTCCGCCGCGCACCGGGTGCCTGACGCTGCCAGCAGTGGCGAGAGTGCCGGCCGCCATTGTAAGGTAAGCCCGCCTGGACGGGCGGCGCTTTCGCGCATCGTTTCACGGCGCGTCAACGTCGATGTGTCAGAGTGGATGTGCGGGAGGCACGCGCAGCATGGTGATGAACGTCCCGGTCGCCCACCAGGAGTCGCTCACGTTCCACTTCGACGACGAAGGCTTGCTTGGCGGACGGAGCGCATCGGCGTACAACGCCACCGAACAGGAGTACAGCCTGCTGCTCTACAAGCGGATCGAGCAGCTACTGAAGGGCGAGCGCAACGACCTGCTGATCCTCCGGAAGTATCCGGCCGAGCCGAACCGCCTCGGGGCGATGCCGACGCCCGACACACTGGACCGCAACGCGTTGCGCCTTGACCGGGTGGAGCGGATGGCGACCGATGCCCTGGTCTTCCTGTCGGCGCATTCGCCGGGCGGGCCGGTCGCCCAGCAGCGGGACGCCGAGGGCCACCTGGCGGAGGTGCGGAAGTTTCCCACGCGCTACCCGCACATCATCATGGAGCGTCTGGACGTGTACTGGAACGACGACCGCGAGCGGCCGGGTTACATCCAGTGGCAGGCTCGCCGGCTCCAGAACCAGCGGCGCAGCATCCGGCTCAACAACATGCTGGACATCCTGGGATTGGGCGTCGAGGCTGCAAAGTTTCTGATGCGCTAGGCGCTCCCGCTTCCTGTCGTTCAACTGCCCGTTTCGTACTGAAACGGGAATTTGTCGTGGTATTCATCGCGCCTGAGCGATGCGTTGCTTGTGAAGCCGTCTCTGATCGGTGCAGCATATAGGTACACAGGCGATGCGTTCATTGCGCTTCGTCTATTCATGACGCTGCCGGTACGCAGCTTGCTGCACGCTGGGCAACGATCGGAGGAATACATGTTTGACGATGTTATCGAGGTTGCGAGCGGGGGCTGGGGTATCGGCGCGGCGTTGGTGCTCGGCGCAAGCTTGCTGGCGGTGCGCGGCGGTCGGCCGCTCGCGAAGTCGGTAATTCGCGGCTACCTGACGGCTACCGACACGGTGCGTGGCTGGACCGCGAATGCCGTGGAGCAGGCCCAGGACCTGTACGCAGAGAGCAAGGCAGAGGTAGCCTCGCCCAGCAACGCCTAAGGCTGCCCACGACCGATGTTTGGGGGGGCCGGTGGCAGCCGTGGCTCCCCAGTTGCTGCCAGTCCGACGGTGGTAGCGTCGCCCTTGCCACGAGGACAGCGCTCCTCCAGGTGAGTCCGACCGGCGTTTTCCACCGCTGTGCCGCTCGCCCGTGCCGTCTGACGCCCTGCCGAGGCCTCTCTGGTTGCGGCCACCACATTGCGAAGGTCTTCAGCCCGTGAATGCCATGCTCGCCGAAGAACGCCGGACCGCTGCGCTGGACCCCGACTTGCCGAGCATCCGTCTCAAGCGCTCACCCGCGCCGGGGCGCGTCAGGTTTGAGGTTTCGACGCTGCTCGGGCAGCCGCGCGCCGAGCGCCGGATCGCCGCCGCCCTGGCCGATCTGCCGGGCGTGCGCGAGGTTGAGGCGCGGGCACTGACGGGGAACGTGCTGCTGCTCTTCGATGCCGACCGGTGGACGCCCGAATCACTGCTGGAGGCAAGCGGCGACGCGCTTGGTCTCCGGCCGACTGCGCCGCTGCCCGTTGCCGCACCAGTCGCTCCGACAAACGAGCCTCCGACTGTGGCCGTGCGCAGCGTGGTGCCGACCGGCCGGGTGCGCCTGACCGTTCCGGGCCTCCGGCGCGCGCCGGAGCGTGAACACCCCATTGAGGAGCGGCTGAAGCGCATTGCTGGCGTGCAGGTGGCCCGCGCGAACGCCTGGACAGGTAGCGTGCTGGTGCAGTTCGACCCGTCCGTCTGTACGGTCGAGACGCTGGTGGCCGCCTGCTCGGAGCCGGGGGCCGCGCCCACCCCGACTGCGTCGGCAACGCTGCGACGGCTGCACCTGCGTCGGGATGTCGCCGCCGCGCCGTCCGTCGAGTCCACCATCGAGGCACCTGGCGAGCCGATGACGGCCTGGCACGCGCTGGACGTAACGGAGATCGCCGCGCGTCTGGACACGGACCTTGAGCACGGCCTGAGCACCGCCGAGGCCGAGAGCCGCCTGCTGCGCATCGGCCCGAACCGGATGCCCCAGCCCAACGAAACGTCGTTGCTGAAGCTGATCGCCGATCAACTCATCAACGCACCGACGGCGCTGCTGGCGACGGGTGCGGCGATCTCCATTGCGACGGGCGGCCTGTTCGAAGCGGGGCTGATCGTGGTCGTGCTCGGCGTCAACGCGGCGGTCGGGGCGGCCACCGAGCGCAGCGGCGGCCGGGCCATCGCGGCGCTGCGCGAGTCGGTGCCGATCCGCGCGCGGGTGCGCCGCGACGGCGAGGAACAGATCGTCGATGCGGACGTGCTGGTGCCGGGCGATGTGCTGCAACTGCTGCCCAACGACCCGATTCCAGCCGATGCGCGCGTCTTCGACATCCAGCGCCTGAAGGTCGAAGAGTCGGCGCTGACCGGCGAGTCCCGCCCCGTCGATAAGATCGTTGCGCCGGTTGAAGAGCGGCTGTCGCTGGCCGACCGCGACTCGATGCTGCACCGCGGCACGACGGTGGTGGGCGGCCGTGGGCAGGCGCTGGTGGTCGAGACCGGTCCTCGTACGGCTATCGGCGCGCTGCACATCCTGGCAGCCGAGGCCGAGGTGCCGCAGACGCCGCTTGAACGCGACCTCGACCAATTGGGGCGCTGGCTCGCCATCGGCTCGACGGGCATCTGCGGGGCCGTGGCCGGCCTCGGGCTGCTGTACGGCACGCCGCTGCTGCATGCGATGGAAGTCGCCGTCTCGCTGGGCGTGGCGGCCATCCCCGAGGGGCTGACGGCGCTGGCAACGAGCGTGCTGGCCCTGGCGTCGCGGCGCATGCGGAAGAAGGGCACGCTGATCCGCACGCTCAGCGCGGCCGAGTCGCTCGGGTCCGTGACGGTCGTGTGCGCCGACAAGACCGGCACGCTGACCGAGAATCGGATGGCCGCGCGTGAGATGTACATTGGCGGCCAGTCGGTGCGCATCGTCGGGGCCGCGTTGTCGCCAGAGGGCACCTTCGAGTGTGATGGGCAGCCGGTCTCGGTGTCGGACAACCCGGTGCTGCTGGAAGGGCTGGCCGTCGGCGTACTGTGCTCGGACGCCGAACTGGAGCTTGCGTCCTCCGGCGAGTTGGTCATTGACGGGTCGGCCACCGAGGGCGCGCTACAAGTCGCGGCGGCCAAGGCCGGCATCGACACCACGGCACTGCGGGCGCAGCATCCCCGGCTGGACCTGCGCGACCGTGCGGACGGCCGCCGCCACATGGTCACGGTCCATCAGCGCGATGGCGAAATCCAGGCGCATATGAAGGGTTCGCCGGAAGAAGTGCTGGCCTTGAGCGACACCATCTGGCTGCCAGAAGGCATCGTGCCGCTGACCGACGATATGCGGACTGAGATCGGCTCGGTGAACGCTGATCTGGCCGGACAGGCGATGCGCGTGCTCGGGCTGGCGCGCCGGACGGTGACGGAGGGGTACGCGACGCACGACCTCGACCAGGGCTACACGTTCCTGGGCCTGATCGGGCTGGTGGACCCAGTGCGCCCGGCCGTGCCCGGCGCGATCAAGGCGCTCCACGCAGCCGGCATCCGCACGGTCATGATCACCGGTGACCAGGCGCTGACAGCGACGGCTGTGGCGCGCGAGCTTGGGCTGTCGCGCGGCGGCCCGTTGCAGGTGCTGGAGGCCGGCGACCTGGGCGTGCTGGGGCCGGACGCCCTGCGCGGCCTTGTCCGCGATGTCCATGTGTTCGCGCGCGTCCCACCAGAGATGAAGCTTGAGGTCGTGCGGGCGCTCCAGGCGAACGGCAACGTCGTGGCAATGACCGGCGACGGTGTGAACGACGGCCCGGCCCTGCGCGCGGCCGACATCGGCGTGGCGATGGGCGAGCGCGGCACCGAGTTGGCGCGCGAACTTTCGGACGTGGTGTTGTCCACCGACGACTTCACCTTGATGGTGGACGCCGTCGAAGAGGGCCGCCTCGTGCGGGCGAATGTGCGCCGCGTGTTGCACTATCTGCTCTCGACCAACATGAGCGAGATCTGGGTGGTAGCCGGTGCGGTAGCGGTCGGGCTGCCCTCGCCGCTGACGCCGTTGCAACTGTTGTGGCTGAACCTGGTGACCGACATCGCGCCGGGCCTGGGACTGGCGATGGAGCCGCGCGACGCCGACTTGATGCAGCGCCCCCCGCGCGACCCGAGCGAGCCGATCATTCCCGGTGGCCTGATGCGCCGCATGTTCGCCGAGTCTGGCGTGATCGCGGCGGGTTCGCTGGGGGCGTACGGCATCGG
>JBBQBU010000292.1:0-7396 GCA_038318015.1 Chloroflexota bacterium
CCTTGATGGCAACCCGCTGGGCCGAGTTGATCGACAAGACACGGATCAATAAAAGTGGCCGTGGCGATCACCGACTGGGGCGATGGTCACGGGCGCACAACGACATGGACAGGAATGGTGCGCGAGACTGGCGTCCCCACCATCCTGCCGAAATGCAGACATTCGGCGCTACTAGCCGGCTGTCATCCGTAGGGCTATGGATTGAGGTCCTTGCGTGGCAGAACATACGTGCTAATATGAGTCATGTCTCGCGTAGAGTACGTAGAAATCGCCTGCAAGTCGGCACTCAATCGCGTCCAAGGCATGCCATTCTCCTGGTCATTGAATCCCTATGTTGGATGCTCGCATAGTTGCCATTATTGCTACGCACGCACCTATTATCAGATCGCGAACCACGGCAACGCCGGCCGCGACTTCGAGACGCGCATCATGGCGAAGACGAACCTTCCCGAGGTACTGCGTCGCGAGTTGCGCCGCCCATCCTGGCGCGGCGAGACGGTCGCCATCGGCACCAGCACCGACGCGTACCAGCCAGCGGAAGGCCGCTTCCGGATCACTCGCCGCGCTCTGGAGGCGTTCCGCGACCACGCCAACCCGATCGGCATGGTCACGAAGTCGCCGATGGTTTTCCGCGACCTGGACGTGCTGGCCGACCTTGCCAGCCTGGCGAAGGTCCGCATCTTCTTCACGATCACGACGGTTGACCTGGCACTCTGGTGCACACTGGAGCCGGGCACGGCGAATCCATTCAAACGCCTGGAGATTATGCGTCGGTTGATCGACAGCGGCGTGCCGTGCGGCGTGCTGCTCGCGCCGATCCTGCCGGGCATCACCGATTCCATCGAGGGACTGGACGCCGTTGCGCGGGCCGCCCACGACCATGGCGCGCTGTGGCTCGGCAGCTCGGCGCTGCGACTGCGGCCCATCGTCAAGGACCACTACCTGACGTTCGTGGAAGATGAGTTCCCGGAGTTGCTGGCCCGCTACCAGCAAGCGTACCCGTTCACGAACGCGCCGAAGCCGTACCAGGAGGCGTTGTCGGCCCGCGTCGAGAAGATCCGCAACCGGTATGGCTTCGTCGAAGAGTCGATGCGGCGGAGCGGATTTGCCGACCCGCTGTCGACACAACCACACCCGCCAGCGACGCGCATCGGCCGCCAGTTCGTGCTGCCGACGCTCTGAGCCGGGCACATCCGCACTGGTGCAGATCTCCACACCCACGTCCGCTCCGTGTCTGCCTGTGCGGACCCGCAGCCTTGGCGTCCTGGATGAGATCGTGCCGCCGGAGCCACGTTTTCGAACCCACCACGACCGCGCCTCAGCCTTTCAGCCGCCTAGCATGGCTCCCGCCAGCACCGCGGTCCCGCGCACCCGGCAACGCGGCATGACCATGCCATCGTGCTTCTTCAGCGAGGCGACGGCATGAGCAGTTGGCCGCACAGGCCGGATGCCGCGTCAGCCTGCCGTCTTCACGGCCAGCACCAGGTCTTGCAAGCTCAGGCCGTCCAGGCGGCCGCACCACCGGCCGTAGCGGATTGGCGATTCGATGCGCAGGCCGAACTCACCGTACAGCGCACGGACGTGCTGCTCGCGGTACGCCACGGCGGCCTCAGGCACCGCGTGGCCAATGACACTGTGGGCGGCACTCGCGTTCTGGAAGACGTACGGCCCGCTGAAGCCGCCCTGCATCAACCCGACGGACTCGTCGTTCAGCAGGAAGTACGAGATCAGGCAGCGCCCGCCGGGCTTCAGCACGCGCGCAATCTCCTCCGCATAGTGCCGCAGATCGTCGGGCAACATGTGCGTGAAGACCGATGTAAGGAAGACGAAGTCAAAGGAGGCATCGTCGTATGGGAAACGGTACGCTACGGCCTGGAGCATGCTGCCAGGGTTGTAGAAGCGGTTGAAGACCGGCGCGTGCACGAACTCAAAGTTGGAGTAGGCCGGTGTGATGTGTTCCTGGCACCACTGCACTGACCGTGCGGTGATGTCGAAGCCCCGGTACCGGGCCGCCGGCGTCAGGTATCGGGTGAGCGGCACCGCCATCCGCCCGATGCCACTGCCAACGTCAAGGACATGTTCATCAGGCCGGAGGCGGCAGAACGACGTGAAATACTCCATGAACTCGGCGCCAGCACCTGCTAAGTCGCCTCCGACAAGGTGCACCAGATCATCCGGCGGACTCGGAACCACTGTGTGCGGCGATGCAACGCATGGCGTCACGCTGGCTTCCGCATCTGGTCTGGACCCCAGCAGACGTGCGCGGGCGGCCTGTGCCTCAACGAGTTCAGCGGCCAGCCTTGCATTCCGCTGCTGGAGTGCCACGACCTGCCGCGCCCGCGTCGCCAGCAGTTGGTCGGCCTTCGGTGCCCGGCCTGCTTCGTCAAGCATCGCCAAGTGCGGCGAGACGAACAGGGTCGGTGGCGCATCTGGGTGATACGTCATCGACAAGAGGCCGTCGCTGGCATAGTACGCGAGATCGTCGGGGACCAGCCGATGCGCCCAGCGCTGCCGGTATCGAGCAGTTGCCGCTGCATGGACGCGGGAATCACGCGAGCGCGAGATGCTCTCCAGGTGCGTGATGACGCTCGCGTGGCAATAGTGCACCTCGTGCCCTAGTTCGCCCAGCCGCAGACACAGGTCGTGATCCTCGTACGCGTTGCGGTAGCCGGTGTCAAACCCGCCAACTCCCTCGAACGCAGCGCGCCGCACGAGCATGCACGCACCGGTGACGGCCTGGAAGCGCCGCGACCGGTTGACCGCCGGATGATCCGCCGGGAAGCCGGCGTAGAGCGACCGCGTGAACCGATCCTGGCAGACGACGACGCCGGCGTGCTGGGTCGTGTCATCCACATTCAGGATCTTGGCACCAACGACGGCCGCCTGGGGGTGGGCCTGGGCGTACCAGACCAGTGCGTCCAGCCACCCGGCGTGCGGCAGCGTGTCGTTGTTGAGGAAGACCAAAAACTCACCGGTGGCGGCAGCTGCTCCGTCGTTACATGAGGCCGCGTAGCCAGCGTTCCCGTCATGGGAGATGGCGCGAATACGGTCCCCGAATTCGGCAAGAATCTGCGGCGTGGTATCGCGTGACGCGTCATCGACGACGATGACCTCGGCCGCTGTCTCGTGGGGGGATTCGAGGAGAGCGTTCAAGCATTTCCGAGTCAGGGATGCCCAGTTGTAGACCGGAATGATGATCGAGCAGAGGGGCATCAGTTGCTCCCGAGCGTGACACCGCCGCAGCGGCAGCGGAAGGCTCGCCAGAACCAGCGGCCCGGCCGAATGGCTCGCTGGTTACCACTGGAGCCGACGGCGCAGCTTCCGGTAGCCTCGTTGAATGCGCCAGACTCCCCGCTGACGCAGCACTGCCGCGCGCACATCCACAACCAGAGACGAGGCGTGCGGTTGGGGCCCGGGCACATCAACGGGCACTGCCACCGGGCGGACCTCAGCTTCTGGCGTCGGCGTGGCAGCAGGCCGTGCGGCCATAGCTCTGCGCAACTCCTCCACGGTAGCATCACTTTGGGCCAGGGCGGCCTCGTTCCGAGCCAGGGCGGCATCCCGACTGGCCAGTTCAGCCGTCAACTGCTCGATCTGGGCCGCCTGCACCGCCAGTGCGGCCCGTCCCTCGTCAGCGGCGCTGCGAAACTGCTCGACGCTGGCCGTCAAACGGTGAATGATCGCCAGGCGTGCAGCCGAGTCTGCTTCGATTGCCTTGATAGCCGCGTCACGTGCCGCCGTCTCGCGGTGGTACAACTGGGCGTACCGTTCGATCTCGTCCCGCAGCGGCTGCAGCCCCGCGTCGCGTTGGAGCAACTGCTCGTGCGCGTCATGGACAAGCGTTCGGAGGTCGCTCTCGCGGTCGGACATGAACGAGAGGCGGTCGGTCAGGGCGTCCAGGTGCTGCCGCTGTTCGGCGATGGTCAGTTCAAGCACTGCCACGTCGGGGTCGGCAGGCGTGACAGACCGTGATGCCTCCTTCTCCTCCTGCTGACCAAATGCGGCCTTCGATTTGAGCGCCGCGAGGCGCAGCTCAGCGTTCTCCGCGAGAAGTGCCCAGAACCGCCGCTCGTAGTCGGCCACGATACGATGGACGGGATCGACGCGCTTCCGGAACCGGATGATCGTCTTGTGGTTCAGGGAAAGCGGGTCCAAATCCACATCGCGAAAGAACCCGTGCTGGGCGAACAGCGCCGCCCAATACTCCACCGGCCGCACATTGATGTGCGTCTGCTCTGCAAAATCGGTGGAGGTGGATGAGAAGAGTACGTCGTCAGCAGCGGCACAAAGTACCTCAATGGCACGACGGGCGTCTTCGGCGGGCAGGTGTTCGAGGACTTCCATGCAGGTCACCACGTCATACCGCTGTGGGAGCGGATCAGTGATGACCCCTTGCCAACAGAATGGCCTGATGTCCTCACGCAGGTGTTCTAGGGCATAGGGCGAGAAGTCCATGCCGGACGCCTGCACACCGCAGTCGCGCAGGGCCGCCACCAGGAAGCCTCGTCCACAGCCGACATCAAGCAGCGTCTCCGGACGCAGTTCCGCGACGATGCCACGGGCCATCGCGGTCGCCAGCAACTGCCAGGTTTCGTCGCCGACGCCAGCGTCACCCGGCTTGCCACCGTACGAGCGGTAGTAGTGTGCATCATAGAGAGAACTGAGGTCGGGTTGCGGCACGGCAGGCCCCTTGCTTAGCGAGATGTCAAGCGCGTGCCAACTGATGCCCACGGACCTCTTCGTCGCGCTCAGGTTGTTCGCGTCGCGACGCGAACAATCTGACGCGCCCGCAATCGCCGGGCGAAGTCTACCATCAGCCCCGAGACCAGACAACGACCGCACTGCTCCGAAGGGTTGCCCCGGCACTGGCGGCGCAGGCAGCAGACAGGGCACGACGCCACGTTATAGTAGGGTCGGCCCGGCCTGACACAGCACTGACCAGTACCGGTCAGCCTTCGCCAGTTCCCAGGAGTGCAGCGCCATGAGCAGACCGGCCATCACCAGGGCGTACCAGCGAGGCCACCGGTCAGCGACGGACCAGTCCACCAGCCGCTACCTCGAGCTCATGAAGCGCGGTCTGATGAATTGGCTTTACCGCGACATGGCGAACACCACTCTCGGGCGCGACCCGCGCGACGATGGCAAGCCGTGGCGCGGGGATAACACCGTCGCCTGGCGAGAACCCTGCCACTCAATGGCCGGCTTCAAGCGCCTCGACAACGTGCAGTTTTGCGTCGAGGATGTACTGGTGCATGGGGTGCCCGGAGATGTGATCGAAACGGGCGTCTGGCGCGGCGGATCGACCATTCTGATGCGAGCCGTGCTGGCAGCCTACGGTGTGACGGACCGTCGAGTCTGGGTAGCAGACTCGTTTGAGGGATTGCCGCCCCCGAATTCAACCGACTATCCGTCGGACAAGGGGGTTGACCTGCATCTCTATCCTGAGTTGTCAGTGTCCCTTGAACAGGTGCAGTCATATTTTGAGCGGTACGATCTGCTCGACGGGCAGGTCCGGTTCCTGAAAGGCTGGTTCCGCGACACGCTGCCGACTGCGCCCATTGATCAACTCGCTGTGATCCGACTCGACGGCGACCTGTACGAATCGACGATGGATGCGCTAGTGCATCTCTACCCGAAGCTGTCGGCCGGCGGCTACCTCATCGTCGACGACTACGGCGCGCTCCTGCCATGCCGCGAGGCCGTCCACGACTACCGGGCCGCCCACGACATCCACGACGTGCTCGTGCCGATTGACTGGACCGGAGCGTACTGGCAGCGCTCCGATGCGGGCGGCCCCCGGCCGTGACCGGCACCCGGAATCGATGCCCGTGATCCGAGACGACCGACTCCACTACCACCGGTGGCTGCTGGCGCGCATGCTGACCCACGAGGATTTACATCGTCAACGCCTGGCGGTTCACCATTTGGCGCAACGCCCGCTCATCTCGGTCATCACACCTGTCTACAACACCCAGCCGAATATCCTGCGGCGCATGTTGGCCTCAGTCAAGTATCAGACGTACCCATTTTGGGAACTGTGCCTGGTAGACGACGGCTCGTCTGAAGAATGGATCACCCCCTTCCTCGAACGGGAAGCCGCCGCCGACACACGGATACTGTTCCGCCATCGCGGGCAGAACGGTGGTATCGTCGCTGCGTCGAACGACGCCCTGGCTCTGGCAACCGGCGAGTACGCCGCCTTCGTTGACCACGACGACGTGTTGGAGCCGCAGGCGCTCTACGAGGTGGTCCGGACGATCAATGACCACCCGGATGCTGATGTCGTGCACAGCGATTTCGACTTCCTTGAGCGGGACGGTGTCCCCACGAATCCGGCATTGTGGCCGGCGTGGTCGCCAGAGCGCCTGCAGACAATGCCGTACACGGTCCATCTGCGCGTCTATCGGCGGGCCTGCATTGCAGCGGTCGGCGGGTTCCGCGCGGGCTTCGACGGTGGACAGGATTACGACCTCGCCCTGCGGCTGTCCGAGCAGACACAGAACGTCGTCCACATTCCACAGGTCTTGTATCACTGGCGAGCCGGAGGTTCCTCGGCTGCGTTGAACGCCGAGGCGAAGCCGTATGCGTTCGAGGCCGCCAGTCAGGCCTTGTCCGAGCATCTGGAGCGGATGGGGCTGCCAGCGACGCGCATGCCTGCCCCTATCCTAGGTATGCACGGCCTCCGCTTCGACGGAGCCGCCCTACCACCCGTCAGCATTGTCGCTGCTGTCAGCCCGTGCGATGACGACCAGCCCGCGCAGGCGCTGGAGCAGGTGGCGGCGTGCCTGTGCAGCCTTACGGCGAGTGCCGATGTGCAGCTTAGCGATATCGTGGTCGCAGCCCCCGAACGGTGGCACGCTGACCTCCGGAAGGCGTTGAGCAGCCTGCCGACCGACCGTTGGCGTCTCGTGCCGTTCCCAGCAGAAGCCGATGCTCACGATGTGAAGAGTCAGCCCGCCGACCGCGCACGCGCCTTGAACACCGCCGCGCGGCACGCCACTGGCGACTTGCTGCTGGTGATCGGCGAAGACCTGGAGGCGATCAGCGATGCCTGGATGAGCCAGCTTGCGGGGTACGCCTACCAGAAAGCCATCGGCGCTGCCGGTCCGAAGATCTTCACGCCCAACGATACCGTGGCCCACGCGGGTATCGTGTTGCCCCGTGGCCGACCGCGCCCGGTGCACGCCGGGGACCCGCATGGGAGCTACGGGCGCTATGGCGCGCTCGCACTGGCTTCCAACTACACGGCCGTCAGCGGTGCCTGCCTGATGACGCGCCGCTCGGTCTTCGACGAGGTTGGCGGGTTCCGGTCCGCTGCCGATGTCGGCCACAGTGACGTGGACTACTGCTTGCGGCTGCGAGCGCGTGGGTATCGCAACGTCTTCACGGGCTACGC
>JBBQBU010000293.1:0-7392 GCA_038318015.1 Chloroflexota bacterium
AGGGTGCCGTGCTGGCGGTACTCGGCCCACCCGGAGCCGGCCAGGTAGCCGCGCGCCACGCACTCCACGTCCAGGCGCTGCGCCTTCTTGACCAGCATCGTCCGGCCCGCGAGTTGCTCGCGCCGGTGCTGAACGTCGGCCGGCAGGTCGGCCGGGTCGTCGCTCAGGAAATGATTCTGGACAATCGAGCCGAGCCGCCCGAACCAGAACGCCGACAGCGCCGTTAGCACGATCCCCTTGCCAGGAATCGGCTCGCGCATCACCACGTCGAACGCCGACAGCCGATCCGTGGCGACCAACAGCAGCCGGTCTCCCAGGTCGTAGATCTCACGGACCTTGCCGCGCGCCAGCAGCGGCAGTTCGGTCAGCCCGATCTCACTGTAGGCGACGGGTGACGGGCCGCCGTCCAGAAACGGATGTCGATACATCAGACGGCCGCAGTAAGCAGCCCGAGCCGCTCAAACACCACGTCGATGCCCCGCATGTGGTGTTCCATCTCGAAGCACTCGTCAAGCTGCGCTTCGGTGAGGCGGTCCGTCACGCGCGGGTCCGACAGTAGTACGCCCTTCAGGCTGGCTTCACCGGCCCAGACGCGCTTGGCCGCCGCCTGCACGATCAGGTAGGCGTCGTTGCGAACCATGCCAGTCTGCACCAGCGCCAGCAGCACACGCTCCGAGAAGATCAGGCCGCGCGTGGAGTTGAGGTTCGCCAGCATCCGCTCGGGGAAGACATCCAACCCCTCCATGATGGTGGTGAACACCCGCAGCATGTAGTCCAGCCCGATGGTGGCATCAGGGAAGATGATCCGCTCAGCCGACGAGTGGCTGATGTCGCGCTCGTGCCAGAGGGCGACATTCTCGTGGGCCGGGATCATCGCCGCGCGGATGATGCGCGCCAGCCCGCAGATGCGCTCCGTCAGTTCCGGGTTCCGCTTGTGCGGCATCGACGACGAACCCTGCTGGCCCGCCGAGAACGGCTCGGCCACCTCGGACAGTTCGGTGCGCTGCAACGCGCGGATCTCGGTCGCCATCAGGTCGAGGGTGGCGGCGACTACGGCCAGGGCCGAGACGTACGCCGCGTGGCGGTCCCGCTGGAGAATCTGCGTCGAAGCCGGCTCCACCTCCAGACCGAGCCGCTGGCAGACGATATCTTCCACGATGGCCGGTACGTTCGCGTGGGTGCCGACCGCGCCGGAGATCTGCCCGACGGCGATCTCCTTGCGGGCGACCACCAGCCGCTCGCGGTCGCGGCGCAGCATGGCGACCCAGACGGCCAGCTTGTGGCCGAACGTCGTCGGCTCGGCGTGGATGCCGTGCGAGCGGCCGATGCAGAGCGTGTTCCGGTGTTTCATCGCCTGCTTCGTGACGGCCTGCTCCAGCCGGTCCACGTCCGCGATCAGCAAATCGGTCGCCTCGACCAACTGCAACGACGTTGCCGTGTCCCAGACGTCAGAGGAGGTCAGGCCGAAGTGGATGTAGCGGCCAGCCGGCCCGGCCGTCTCGGCCATGCTCCGCACGAACGCGATCACGTCATGGCGCGTCTCGGCGAAGATCTCTTCAATGCGCGTCAGGCTGAAGGTGGCTGCCCGAATGGCCGGCAGCGCGTCGGCCGGGATGACTCCCTGCTCGCTCCGGGCTTCGCAGACGGCGACTTCAACACGCCGCCAGTATTCGTACTTTTGTTCGTCGGCCCAGATGCGAGCCATGTCGGGATGCGAGTAGCGGGGAATCACCGGCTCAACTGCTCCAGCGCGTGGCAGCCGCGCCCGCTGCGTGCGTCACTGTCTCACGCACGCGCGGCGCGGTCGTCTCAAACGGGCAAGTGGCTGACTCGCCCGTGGCACTCAGGTCCGAGGAAAGTCTACTCCCACTCGATGGTGCCGGGCGGCTTGGAGGTGATATCGAGCGTGACTCGATTCACGCCGGACACCTCGTTGACGATGCGGTTCGAGATGCGGGCCAGCACGTCGTACGGCACGCGCGCCCAGTCGGCCGTCATGCCGTCGTCCGACGTGACCATCCGCAGCGCCACCATGTTGCC
The DNA here is from genome assembly GCA_038318015.1 of Chloroflexota bacterium. Taxonomy (GTDB): domain Bacteria; phylum Chloroflexota; class UBA6077; order UBA6077; family JACCZL01; genus JADZEM01. Next base: position 2,041 of record JBBQBU010000293.1, read on the forward strand.
GTAGGTACGGAAGTCGCCCATCACGCCGACCGTCCGCAGCGGCGTCAGCACCGCGAAGCTCTGCCACATCTCGCGGTAGAGGCCAGCCGCCTTAATCTCGTCCATGACGACCCAGTCCGCGCCCCGGACCATTTCCAGGCGCTCCTCGGTCACGTCGCCCAGGATGCGGATGGCGAGGCCAGGGCCGGGGAACGGCTGCCGCCAGACCATGTCTTCCGGCAGGCCAAGCGCCATGCCAACCCCGCGCACCTCATCCTTGAACAGGTAGCGCAGCGGCTCAACCAGCTTGAACGGCAGGTCTTTGGGCAGCCCGCCGACGTTGTGGTGCGTCTTGATCTTGGATGCGGCCTTCGTCTCGGGGGCGGTGCTCTCGATCACGTCGGGGTATAGGGTGCCCTGCGCTAGGAAGTCGATCTTCCCCAGGCTGCGGGCCTCCTTCGCGAAGACCGTGATGAACTCGCGGCCGATGATCTTGCGCTTTTGCTCGGGGTCGGTGACGCCGGCCAGTTCCCCGAGGAATGCGTCGGCGGCGTCCACGACCCGCAAGTTGAACTTCAGGTGCTTGCCGAACGTCGCGACGGTGCGCTCTGGCTCCTCGCGGCGCATCAGGCCGTTGTTCACAAACACGCAGATGAGTTGGTCGCCAACGGCCTCGTGGATCAGTGACGCGGCAACCGCCGAATCAACGCCGCCCGAGAGCGCGCAGATCACCCGGCCGTCGCCCACCTGCGCGCGGATGTCGGCCACCGCCCGCTCGATGTAGTTGCCCGAGGTCCAGGTCGGCTGTGCGCCACAGACCTTGTAGACAAAGTTCTTGATGATGTCGCGACCGAGCGGCGTGTGCACGACTTCGGGGTGGAACTGGATGCCCACCCGGCCCTGGCCGTCCGCCATCGCCGCAAAGTCCGAGTTGTCGCTGCGCGCAATCATCTCGAAGCCAGGCGGCGGCTGCGTCACCTTGTCGCCGTGGCTCATCCAGACACCGAAGCTGTCCGGCAGCCCGTTGAAGATCAGCGCGCTGTCGCCCGACTGGTGGAGCATCGACGGGCCGTACTCGCGCTTGTTGCTCGACGCGACGGTGCCGCCAAGCTGATGGGCCAGCAGTTGCATCCCGTAACAGATGCCGAGGATCGGCAGACCGCTCTCCAGCACAAAGTCGGGGATCAGCGGCGCGCCGGCTTCGTAGACGCTCGCCGGGCCGCCGCTGAGGATGAAGCCGCGCGGGTTGAGCGCCTTGATGTGCTCCGGGGTCACGTCGTGCGGCAACAGTTCGCAGTAGACGTGCGCCTCGCGGACGCGCCGCGCGATCAACTGGCTGTACTGCGACCCGAAGTCGAGGATGGCAACCGCGTCGCGGACGGTGGCCGGCGCGAGCGGCTCAGGGGCGACGGCCGGCGTGGTGCCGGCCGTCATCGCTTCTGCTTCTGCGATCTCCAGGTAGGTGCTGACTTCGATGTCGCCGGAGACAGAGACGCGCGGTGATGCGTCGCCGGTCACTTTGCCCCCGCGAGTTGCCACAGCTTGCCCTCGGTCTTGATCGACGGCGCAATCACCATCTCGACTTCGTGCATCTCGGCCAGGGTCGTCGCGCCGCAGACGCCCATGCAGGTGCGGATCGCCCCGACGAGATTCTGCGTTCCGTCCGTGCGGGAAGTCGGGCCAAACAGCGTCTGCTCGAGGGAGCCCTTGATGCCGACGCGGATACGGGTGCCCCGTGGCAGCGCACCGTGTGGCGTCGCCATGCCCCAGTGGTTGCCCCGCCCCGGTGCCTCCGAGGTCTGCGCGAACGGCGAGCCGAGCATGACCGCATCGGCACCGCTGGCGATGGCCTTGTTCAGGTCGCCGCCGGTCCGCATGCCGCCGTCAGTGATGATCGGGACGTAGCGGCCGGACTGTCGGTAGTACAGATCGCGCGCCTCGCTACAGTCGATAGTGGCCGTCACCTGCGGCACGCCAACACCCAGGACTTCGCGGCTGGTGCAGGCCGCGCCCGGCCCAACCCCGACCAGCAGCCCGGCGATGCCGGTCTGCATCAACTCCAGCGCCGCCGAGAATGACACACAGTTGCCCACAACGACGGGAATGGGCATCTCGGCGCAGAGGCGGACAAGGTCGAGGCTCTCGCCGCGCGTCCGATACCGCGCCGTGCTGACGGTGGACTGCACGATGAAGATGTCTGCGCCGGCCGCAGCGGCGATCTTCCCGAGCCGCGCCGCGTTGGCGGGGGTGGACGACACCGCCGCGAGCACGCCGCCGGCCTTGATCTCGGCGATGCGCATCGAGACTAACTCGTCGCGCATCGGTGCCCGATACAGTTCTTGCAGCAGCGCCGTCACCTCATCGGCCGGAGCCTCCGCGATGCGGGCCAGCAGTTCGGCGGGGCTGTCGTAGCGCGTCTGGATGCCTTCGAGGTTGAGGACGGCCAGCCCGCCCATGCGCCCGAGCGCGATGGCGAACGCGGGGTCTACCACGCCGTCCATTGCCGACGCGATGATCGGCAGTTGAAGTCGGTGCGGGCCAAGCTGCCAGGAGAGATCGGTATCTTCGGGGTTCACGGTCAGGGAGCCGGGCACGAGCGCCACATCGTCAAAGCCGTATGCGTGACGGAGGCGGCGGGATGACCCACGAGGAAGATTGAGGTCGGCGGTGAGATCGGGGGACAGGCTGCTACCTAGTTGGGTTGCCATCGGCTCCTCCGGGTCGAGCATCGCGCAAGGACGATCGGACGGACGACCATGTGGAACGGCCGCCCGTAGTCAGGGGCGGCCGTCATGGTCGTCAGAACTGGTGGCAGCATCGGGCCACCCAAACAGAAACCCCGGGGGCCAGAACCCACGGGGCGACGGTCAGGACGCACGACAGCCGTGACGCGGCTGCGAAGCTTCCTCGGGTGGGGATGTTGCCTCTGCACAGTCCTCCCTGTTCGACCGCCACGATCGTCTGTCACGAATAGTGTTGCCTACTACTGTACGGACAGTGTAAGCGCCAGTCAAGAACCCGACTCGACAGTTCAATGTCACAGTTTCGGCTCGAACGGGCAGTTGACCGTTGCGACAGAGCAGCGAAGTTGACGCAAGAGCGCACCAGGTGACAGAAGCCTCATCGGAGCCCCGCACAACCAGCCCGCTCCGCGTGTGACACCCGTCCGAAGATGACGGCGGCAGCCCGGCCGCCTTCCGCCCTGAAGATGCAGTGCGAGGACGGGCGCACCGGCGATTCGCCCGCACGAGTCCGCGTCAACGCACGAGACCCGGGCGACTGGCCAGTCGCCCGGGACTCTGCGGCCGTATCTGGAGGTCCCCGAGCCAGCTTCGGGGCGTCCACGTGCAGAAGCGTAAGGTGTTCAGGGAGAACGCGGCCCCGGCGAGATTCGCCGGGGCGCTGCGGGTCGGACTCCTAGAACGGAGCCTGCTGGAGCGCTTCCTCGGCCCGTCGCTTGGCCTGGTTGGCCTCGCGGTAGTGGGTCATGCACAGCACCCTGCTGTGCTTGCGCCGCCCGAACACCGCGAGCTGGCCCGGTGCCCAGGTAGTGCCGTCCTTGAAGCGCGTTTCGGTCAGCGGCTCGCTGCACTCCTCGCAAAACAACGGCTCCAGGTCAAGGTTCCCACCCTGGGGCTGCCCTTCCGAGGCCATCGGCCCGCCGTTTCCGCCGACAACGTGCATGCCGTTGCCGCGACTCGCCCCGAACGAGCCGGTGGAACTGTTGGAGCCATTCTGGTGGCCGGAGCCGCCGCCGTTCGCGCCGTGGCTCGACCTCTGGCCACCATTCCCGAACCCGACGGGCGGCTCCTTCTTCCAGAGGTACAACCCGACGCCGACCAGCGACGCGCACTTCTTCAGGGCGTCAGTCGCCGCGCCCTTCAGGTCAAAACCGATGTCCATCGGGGTGCCGCTGGCCCGCGAGCGCTTCACCTTTTGGCTGCCGAACTGCTGCCGGTGAACCGTCCGCCCGTCCAGCGTCACCGTCAACTCGCCCAACACCCAGCACTCGTCAGCCTCGGCGTGGATGCCGTGTTCCAGAATCCGGAAGCTCCAGTTCAGGAACCCGAGCTCGTCGTTCAGGCGCGTCGTGATCTGCTCGCCGGTCAGGTACTCCAACTCGACGCCGCCGCGCAGATCGCGAAACGTCACGTCAAACGGGGTGGCGAGTCGCCCGTACAGGTCCGTTTCCGCCGGCGTCGTCAAGGCCACAGAATCAGCGCCGGTCGCAACCGCCTCGGCATCACGGTCGTGTTCGTACGGGGTCAGGCCAGCTTCAGGGTCGCCGTCGTGAACCGTCACGGTTGCCTCCTGGGCAGCCTCCTGCGGGTCCAGATCGGTGGTCGCTGCGCGTGTTCGCTTGTTCATGGTCACGCTCTCCGATTCCCCCATCAGGTCCGCACAGGGCCGCGCTGACAGGTTCCCAGTCATCCGCTCAAAGGAACGGATGTTCTAGAGTGAGTATACACCAGAACGGCCGTTCCCGCCCATTTGCGGAACGATTTCCGGCTGGTATTTTCAATGAGTTCTGTCGAACATGTGGGTGCCGTCGCCGTGCCGTCAGAGGCGGGCTGCCTCCTGGTCAGCGGCGGCGCAGCGCACATCTTCGGAGGGCTGTCGCGTACCGCCTGGTCGGCGGCGGCGGAGCTGAGGTTGCCCCCTGCGCGCAGCGCCCCTAGAATTAGATGCTGGGGACTTCGCGTCTCCGCTGTCTGCGGGATTGGTGTAATGGCAGCACAGTAGCCTTCCAAGCTTCTAGCAGGGGTTCGAGTCCCCTATCCCGCTCCCAATGTTCCCAGGATTCCACGGCCCGCCTGACACGTGCAGGCGGGCTGTTCTCTGCCGTTCGCATTGGCTTGCGTCCGCAGTTGCCCGCGCGCGGCAACGCAGGCGCGTGCGGCGGGTTGGCTGCGCTGCCGACGACCGACGGGTTGATGCCCGCTACACTGTGGGGAAGCAACGTCAGGGACGGGCATGACGAACGAGGCAGCGGGACCAACCGCAGCGAGCGACAAGCACATCCTCGTGGTGGACGATGATCTACCGATTCGCACCATCGTGGCGATGGCGCTGGAACAGGAGGGCTATCAGGTTGTCACCGCTTCCAACGGCCAGGACGCCCTCAACAACATACTTCGCTCCATTCCGGACGCCATCGTGCTTGATTTGATGATGCCGGTATTGGATGGGCGGCAACTCATCAAGGTGTTGCGGGCCGAGGCCGCAACGCGGGACATTCCTATCATCGTCTTGTCGGCTGCCTACGACGCTGCCAGTGATCCGGTCGTCGAGTCGGTCGTGGTGCTTTCCAAGCCCTTCGATGTCAGTATGTTGCTCCTGCTGCTTGACGATGCGCTGCGCCCGGACGCGCCA
>JBBQBU010000294.1:0-7384 GCA_038318015.1 Chloroflexota bacterium
GATCAGCTCGTCGGGGTCGATCTGGCCGAGGGCAACCAGCTTCTTCAGTACGGCCACCGTCACGCCGCCGGCCGTCTCTGCGAAGATGCCTTCGGTGCGCGCCAGCAGTTTGATGCCCTCGATGATCTCCGGGTCTGTCACCGAGGTCGCCGTGCCGCCGGACTGCTTCATGATCTTGAGCGAGTAGTAGCCGTCAGCCGGGTTGCCGATGGCGAGCGACTTGGCGATGGTATTCGGCTTGACCGGGATCACGTCCATCGTGTCGGCGTCCCAGGCCGTCACCACCGGTGAGCACCCGAGCGCCTGCGCCCCGACCATCTTCGGCAGTGTCTCGTGGCCGTCCACCAACCCCAGCTTGCTCAGCTCCTGGAAGCCCTTCCAGACCTTCGTGAACAGCGAGCCGCTGGCAATCGGCACAATCGCGCGGTCGGGTAAGCGCCAGCCAAGCTGCTCGGCTACCTCGTAGGCCAGCGTCTTGCTGCCCTCGGAGTAGTATGGCCGCATGTTGATGTTCACGAACGCCCAGTGGTACTTGTCGGCGATCTCGCTACAGACGCGGTTCACGTCGTCGTAGTTGCCGTCTACCGCCACGAGCGTCGGGGAGTAGGCCAGCGCGCCGCTGATCTTGCTCGGCTCCAGGTCGGCCGGGATGAAGACGACGCCGCGCATGCCGGCCTTCGCCGCATGGGCCGCCACCGATCCCGCGAGGTTGCCCGTGGAGGCGCAGGCCAGGGTGTCGAAGCCCAGCTCCAGCGCCTTGCTGGACGCCATCGAGACCGGCCGGTCCTTGAAGGAGAACGTCGGGTTGACTGTGTCGTTCTTCACGTAGACGTTATGCAGGCCCAGGCTCTTGCCGAGATTGTGGGCACGTACCAGCGGGGTGAAGCCGGCCTGGCTATCGACGTAACGGTCGCCTTCAATCGGCAGCAGCGGCTTGTACCGCCAAAGCGACGACGGCCCGGCGGCGATCGACGCGTGGCTGATGGTGTTCCCGATCACGTCGTAGTCGTACGCGACTTCGAGCGGGCCGAAACACAACTCACAGACGTGAATCGCCTCGGCCGGGTAGAGCTGCCCGCACTCCCGGCACTGAAGGCCTTTGACACTCCCCAAAGCAGACCACCTCTCTGCGGCCAAAAAACAGGCCGCTGCACTCGAAGTCCCATGTGGACGGTGCAACGGCCGTTGTTCTTTTCCGACCAAACCCCAAACTGGTGTAAGGGGATCGTCGCGATCTGCTACCAATCTCCCCTCATCTTCCAGATTGCTCTGGCGGAATTGGCACCTTCCCTTTCGTCGCGCACTGGGCGCTTTCCCGGCTGGGCGTCCACCGTGGACGTTCACCTGCCATCGCGAAAGGGTGGTTGCCGGGTTTCACAGGGCCGTCTCCCTCCACCTCTCTTGATAAGGGCCATATTCAGTTGTGTGATGCGGGGCTGTTGTTACTGTCTATCAGGCGAAAATGTAACAGTGAGCGCTGCCATTCGTCAAGCAATCGTCAGGCGTGGCGTGTGACTCCACGACGGTTCAGCCAGGTTTCCAGGCATGCAGCACCCACGCGCTTATGCAGTTCGTCCGTTTCGCTATAGTCACCGCCACGTATCCAATCACGGAGGCACCCCGCATGTTGCTACGTGCAATCCTCGCACCAGTTCGTCAGGCCGTACGCTTGAGCCTCGTCATGGCGGTTGCGGCATCGGCCCTGCTTCTTCCAGTGACGACCGCCAGCGCGAAGACCCTCGACCTCACCGGCATCGTTGATTGCGGTCGATCCAGCGGCAAGCGCTGCGATATCGGCGACACCATCGGTTTCCGTACCAAGGATCTCTCTGGTGTGACGGAGACCATTGAACTTGACGTGTCGTGGATCAAGGCGGACCTGGAAGGCACCGACCAGGACGACCTTTTTCAGTTCGAGGTCGAGGAGAAGCCGGGCGGCGGCTACCGCGTGCTTCGAATCGTCAGCTCCGATGAGACGGTGCGCCGACAGGAAGAAGACGACGCGCGGAACGACTACGACGAGCAGGAAGAGGAGGAGCAGGAGGAATAGCCGCAGCCTCTAAACCGCACATCCTTGCTCGCGGACCGTCGCGTTTGTCGAACGGTCCAGCGAGAAGCCTCGCAATGCGCGCCCGACCCGAAGAACTCGGGCCGGGCGCTCGTGCGTCAATCGTCTGGGGCGAGCCACTACCGGCCGGTGACGCGCGCCGCCGCTGCCTTGAAGCGCACCTCGGCCTCCGTCGTCTCCCGGAGTTGCTTCCCGAGGACGTGCTCCATTTCGAGCGCGTCCGCAACGGGTAGCGCCGCGTCGATGATGCGCTTGAGTGCCCGGACGGCCGGCTGCGAGTTGCCCGCGATGCGCTCGCCCATCTTGACCGCGTATTCGAGCACGTCGGCGGCCGGCACGACCTGATTTGCCAGCCCGCACCGCAGCGCCTCCTGCGCGTCGATGACATCGACAGTGAACAGGATCTCCTTCGCCTTCGCGTCCCCGACGATGCGCGGCAGAATGGCACCACAGGCCGGCATACCGTACTGGGCGGCGACGAAGCGGAACCGCGTGTCGTCGCCGCAGATGCGGATGTCGCAGTTGATCGCCAGCTGCGCCGCACCGCCGTAGCAGATGCCCCGAATCGCCGCGATCACCGGCTTGGGCGATAGCCGCACGCGCTCGCTGCTGCTCGGGCCGCCGTCACCGCCGGCCGCGTTCGGTCCCATCCGCTCGCGGACCTCGGTCATGTCGCCGCCGGCCGAGAACGCGCGCTCCCCTGCGCCCGTCAGCACGATCACGGCAATGTCGTCGTCGGCCTCGAAGTCGTCGATGGCCTGGATCAGTTCGTGAGTAAGCGCCGCGCTCATCGCATTGTGCTTCTCGGGCCGGTTCAGCGTCGCGATGCCAACCGGGCCACGTCGCTCAACCAGGACCAGTGGTGTCGTAGCTACTGACATGTCGCTCCCACCCTCCATGCTGCTCTGCGCCGGTATGGTACGCCGGTCGTGCGACCGCCGCCGGCTCTGGGCGTCTCATATTAAGATGACTTTACATTCATTCACAATCGCTGCTATGGTGTGCCCGCCTCGAGGATGAGCGCCTGACCGGAGTCGGCAAGCTCGTCCGGGCTGTCGGTAGGCATGCTCTCCGCTCCTGTTGCTCGCTACGCTCCCGCATATCGCACCCTGGCGCGCACCTACTCCGGCTTGTCGCGCCGCCTGCGCCACGAACTGACCGGCGCGGGTGTCGCCATGACCGTGCTGCTGGCCGTGTTCGGCCGGTTCGTCGTGCCGGGCGTCGTCGGCCAGCAACGTGATACCGGCGCGTTTTACTACCCGCTCACCGCATGGCTGGCGCAAGAACTGGCGGCCGGTCGCTTCCCGCTCTGGTGCCCGCTGATTTTCGCCGGCTACCCACTGGTGGCAGACGGCGAGATCGGGCTGCTGTACCTGCCCAATATTGTGGCGCTGCTGCTGCTACCGGTGGATATCGCGTTCGTCCTGATCCGGACGGCCCACTATCTGCTGGCGGCGGCCGGCCTGTACGGCCTGGCCCGCGTGCTGGGCGTGGGGCGGGCCGGCAGTGTCTTCGGCGGCGTGGTATTCGCCCTGGGCGGGTTCATGCTGGGGCACCTTGACCACGGCAATATTCTCAGAAGCGCCGCGTGGCTGCCGGTCATGCTGGGCTGCGCCGACCTCGCGCTGCGGGCCGCCGACCAGCGGCGGTGGTTCTGGCTGGCCGGCGGGGCCGCTGCCCTGGCGATGTCGGGCCTGGGCCTGCACCCGCAGATTCTGCTCATCAACCTCGTGGCGCTCGGGCTGTGGGTCGGGGCCCGGGCGCTCGCGCTAGTTAGCTGGCAGCGATCATGGCGCGGCTCGCTACAGTCCGTGGCAGTTCTGACCGGTCGCGGTGCAATCGTCGTCGTCATCGTCACGTCGGTTGGGCTGGCCGGCGCGGCGGTGCAGTTGCTCCCGACCTACGAGCTAGGCATCGCGTCGTCGCGCGGGGACGGCCTGACCTACGCGCAGGCTGCCGCCGGCGGGCTGGCCCCGGTCGATTTTCTGACGCTGCTGTTGCCGTACGGCTTCCGCGCCGACCCGGCCGTCCAATGGATGCGCTACCCCTACTGGGAGTCCACCGTGTATATCGGCGTCGGCGGGCTGCTGCTGGCGCTGCTCGGACTGGTGAGCGGCCTGATCGGCGGGCAGCGCCGGGTGGTGCTGCCGGTCGCGGCGGTGGGCGTCGGCGGGCTGCTCCTGGCAATGGCCGACCATGCGCCCGTGCACCTGTACTCCTGGCTCTGGTGGCTGCCGGGCTTTTCCTCAATGCGCGCGCCGGTGCGCTACACGCTGATCGTTGAACTGATGCTGGCGCTGCTGGCTGCCATCGGCCTGGACCGGTTGCGCCACGCGCCACGCGCCGGGAGCGTGCGGCTGGCGGCGGTGGCTGCGGCGTTGGCCGTCGTCGTGAGCGTTGTGGCCGGCGTGTTGCTCCGCGACTGGTTGTTGGCCGAGCCGCGCGCCGCTCTGGCGACTATCGAGCAGGTGTACCTGACGCTGCCACGTGACCGCGCGGCGCTAGCGGCCACGTCCGTACGCGACGGCCTGCTGGCGACCCTGGCGCTCGATAATCGCTGGACCGGCCTCGCCATCACCAGTGGCGCGGTCACGGCCGCCCTGCTGGGACTCTGGGCCGGCTTCGGCCGCCGATTCGGCGAGCATTTCGGGCGGCTGGCCGGCATCGTCGCAGCGGTTGGTCTGGCCGAGCTGCTGGTGGTGGCGCACGGCTTCCACCCGACCGTCCCGCGCGACCAACTCCGCGAGCAGTCGCGGCAGATGCGGTTCCTGAGTCAGCAGCCGGGCCACTGGCGCACCCTGCTGGCCGGGCGCACCGATCTGTCCGTCACCAGCCGGCCGGTGTTGTCGGGCGTCGCGCAGGCGTACGGCTATAGCTCCCTGCCCACGACACGCACCGAACGGTACTGGACACGCGTCAACGAGGTAGACGACGATCTACTGGACCTCTGGAATATCCGCTACCTCGTCGAAGCGAAAGGCAGCGCGCCGCGCGGGCAGGTGGAGGGCGTCCTGCTCGACCCGGACCGCCCACTGATCGACGGGCCGGCCGGCAACCCGCTCGGCGACGAGGTCTTCCTGGTCGCGCCGACGCCGGGCAACGCCATCCGCATCGTCGGGAGCCTGTCGCACGCCGGCGACGTCGTGCAGGGCGAGCCAGTGGCAGAGGTTCTGGTCTTCGGCCCAGGGGTCGCCCCGGTGACGCTGACGGTGCGGGCCGGCGAGCACCTGTCGGAAGCGGCCTACGATGAGGCGACCAGCCCGCTGGCCCACCGTAAGGCGACAGTTGGGCAGCGCTGGGAGCCGCGCGACCCGGCCGGCCGGGTCTACCCGCGTGACCTGTACGTGGCCGACCTCCGCCTGCCCGCCGCGACCGCGCCGATGACGGTGGAACGCATTGAGGTCCGAGCCGTGCTGCGGGCGGGCTCGCTGCGGCTGACGGGCCTGGGGATCGTGGACAACGGAGCCGTCAAGTCGGTGCTGCCGCACCACCGCGCGAAGTACGCTCTTGCGTATGAGACGGACACGGCCCTGATCTTCGAGAACCGCGATGCCCGGCCGCGTGCGTACCTGGCGGCCACCGCCGTGCAGGTCGCACCCGACGACTGGTCACTGGTGCGGATGACCGATGAACCGATGAACCTGGCGAACACGGTGCTGATCGAGGATGCCGACCTCGGTAGCCTGCCAACGGCCGTCGCGAGCGCGTCGTCGGGCACCGCTGCGACGACGCTGCCGCTCCGGGCCAGCGAGACGGCCGAGATCACGGAGTATCGTCCGGATCAGGTGATGGTGCGGGTCCGCACGGACGCCGCGCGCTACCTTGTGCTCACCGACAGCTACTTCCCCGGCTGGCACGCCGCCATCGACGGCCGGCCGGTCGAGATCAAGCGGGCGAACTACCTGTTCCGTGCCGTCCAGGTGCCGCCGGGCGAACATACGGTGGTCTGGCAGTACCGGCCGCCGAGCCTGCTGGTGGGTGGGGCCATCAGCCTGAGCGCCGTCGTCGCGCTGGCACTGCTGGCGACGTGCGGCCTCCGGCGGCGTGCGCCAACGTGGCGTGACGGGACGGCGCTGCCGCGTCCCCAGCCAGCGCCAGACACCCGTGAGTGCCACAGGCAAACAGGGGGCAGGAGGGCCGCCGTTGCGGACGCCAGCGCCGCGCCGCCGGGGCGGCCTGCGATTACAGCCGGACGTCCACGTTCTGCCCGAGGTGCGGCTGCATGCTCTGGAGCAGTTGCAGCGTCGCCGTCTCAGCCGACGCCATCACTTCCTTCATCACACTGATACCGACCTGCATCTGCGTTTCGCCGGTCTTGTCGGCAAGCTTGGCGAATGCCGCGATATTTGCGCTCGGATCAACTTGCATAGCCCTGTCTCCGTACGGTGCCACATGCGAGCCAGCACTGCGGTTCGTCGCACGCTTGCGCTCTCTGGCGTCCTTTACAGAAACGGCCGGGTCGACGAAAGAGTGACGGTTCCCGGCCACCAAACTGTCGAGTTCCGCGACAGACATCCCGTCAGCTAGGCACTTCCGCGACAAAGCCTGCACGCCGCCCGCTTAGACACCAAGGTCGCGCTCGACCACCGTCAGCCCCTGGTCGAGCGCCGCTAGTAGCTCGCCAATCTGCGCCGAGGTGATCGTCATCGGCGGCGTCACGAGCACATGGTCGCCCACCAGGCCGTCGGCGGTGCCCTGGCCAGGGTAGATCGCCGCGCCGGCCGCTACGCACGCTTTGGCGAAGCGCTGCGCCACCGCCGCCTCGATCGGGAACGGCTCCTTCGTGCCCTGGTCAGTCACCAGTTCCAACCCGAGCATCAGGCCCATGCCGCGCGCGTCGCCGGCGATCTTGTGCGTCGTCACCAGGCGTTGCAGGCCGCTCAGCAGTTCGGCCCCGCGCTCGGCTGCCGCCGTCACCAACCCGTGCTTCTGGATGTACGAGACGACCGCGATGCCGGCCGCCGCCACCACCGGATTCTGCGCGTAGGTGTGGCCCGCCACGAACGGTGTGCCGGCCGCCTCAAGCGCCCCGACGACTTCGTCGGTCGCCAGCAGCACCGCCAGCGGCGCGTACCCGCCGCTCACGCCCTTCGCCGCCGTCACGATGTCCGGCACCACGTCCCAGTGCTCGGAGGCAAACCATGTGCCAGTGCGCCCGAAGCCGGTCATCACCTCGTCCATGATGAACAGCACGTCGTACCGCTGGCAGATGTCGCGGATGCGCTGGAAGTAGCCGGCCGGTGCAGGCACCGCCCCCATCGTCGCGCCGACCAGCGGCTCGGCGATGAAGCAGGCGACGTTCTCTGGCCCCTGCCA
>JBBQBU010000295.1:0-7378 GCA_038318015.1 Chloroflexota bacterium
GTCCACCGCGTCCATCACCCGGAGCCGCAAATCCCGCGAATAGGCTTTCATGCCCCAGAGCTTGACAAAAGAGCCACCTCATCCGCAAGCCGCTGTAAGGGACGTTTCAATGCAGTCTCCACTGGAACGGCTGGCGGCACAATCCCATGCGAAACCGGGCTCGCAGTCCGACGCTGCCTCCTGGCTCTTCCTTCAACCGCTTTCGCTCATCAGAGGCGTCGAAGCCGCCTGAGCGTGATGTCCGCCCAGGCGGTGCCATTGGCCACCACGCGCGTATACGCGATGATCCGGTACGAGCCGAAAGGGGCTCTCTCGAGGAAGCGCCCTGGCGAGTCGGCTGCCGCCTGGAAGATCTCGACGCGCATGTCTGGTTCCAAACGCTGTTGATCGTCGCGCACGCGCAGCACGAAGTCACCGTCCAATCTGCCCTGCCCTCGCTCGCTATGTACTACCTATACGCGAGCTACTGGGCCTCGGATCATCGTTGTGTGTGACCGTCTGGATAATGGGGTTCATGTTGACGAACCTGACCGGGCTGTACTCGCCCCTTCTCCTCGCGGGTCGATCTCAGCTCTCAGGTACACGAACCGCGTCAAGGCAGCCTGCGGCGCGCCCACCACAAGCGCTGCGCGGGACGAGTAGCCACGGGCACGACGGTGGTGCCGATGCGCGCCTGCCGGCCCGAAGGTTGATGAGTTGGCACTCCTCTGGGACAATGGTGGCCGGCATGAATGGTCGCCGACGCCGGCATGGGCCAACGTGTGATGCCACCGATCTCCGCCGCATCGTAGACGCAGCCGGCACATCGGCAGGTGCAAATGCACTTCGTGACCGTGCGCTGGTCGCGCCGCACCGCTTCTTGGGCTTACGCCCCGAGGAGATCCTGCGCCTGTGCTGGGAGGATCTTTCATCCGACCTCACGGTGAACGGTCGGTACGGACTGACGGCCACACTTGAACGCGCCGGCCGTGGCCTGACGTTGCTGCTGCCAGGGCCTTCGGCTGGTGCGGTTGCCGCGCTAACACATGAGATCGGCGGCACCGTCGAACAGCTATCAGTACCGGTCTTCTGCGCGCGCGGGGTGTCGAGCCGCCCGCTGAGCTACCGCACGGCTCGGGACATCCACCGTGCAGCCTGCCTCCGCGCCGGGCTGCCGCCCGTCGATGCGGCTGTGCTGCGTGCCACCTGCGCCCATTGGCTACGGGCGCAGGGATTCTCGGATCACGAGGTAGCGGCCGGCCTCGGCCTAGCTCGGGTTCGCAGTCTTGACCGGCTACTCCAGCACCACGCCGCTCTCGACGCTCAGCGTACTGTCAGAGAACGACTTGAACGCTGATGATTGGAAAGTGGTCCGCCGTCGCGCATGCTGACGCACTGACCACCGCTGACGTAGATGTAGTTGGCGGCGACCTACGACGATTTCCAGGGAGATCAAGCCATTCGAGTACTTCCGGTGATGGTCGCGGCCGTCGATCTTGTAGTCGCGAGCGCTTGACGACTGTCATCAATCAGGTACTTCGGCAAGAGACCCGTAAGATTGGTTCCGTAGTATCGTCTCATGGGCGACGCCGACCTTTCGAGAGATGCCCTACGTGAACCCGCGACTGGAGACAGCGTGAGACAAGTCAACGGCATCGACGACGGGCTTGGCATGAGCCGGGACGTGCTGTACGTTGCGGCCCGTGCGCCGCGACCCGGCTTTACCAAAACCCGGCTCGGTCGAATCATCGGGCATGACCACGCGGCAGCATTGTATGCGGCGTTCGTACGGGATCTGGCGGAGCGATTCAGCCGGGCCCCATTCACCGTTGGCTGGTACGTCACTCCGGACGACGCCTGGAATGAGCTGGCTCCCCTGGTCTCGACCGGCCGTGGGTGGGGAGGCGAACTCGGGACAGTTCTCGCTCAGCCGCCCGGTGACTGGACGGAGCGCCAACGCGACCTTTTCGCGACGGCCAGCACGCGCCACGAGCGTCGCATTGTTCTGATCGCGTCAGACTCACCGCACCTGAGTCTCGAATGGGTCATTGAGGCATTCGAGCGCCTACGACGGGACGATCTCGTACTTGGGCCGACCGAGGACGGCGGCTACTACCTCATTGGAATGCGCACGCCAGCCGTTCCGACCACAGTGCACCCGTCGGAGGTGCTGACGGGCGTCCGCATGAGCACCGGCACAGTGCTCGACGAGCTTCTGGCGCGTGCGGCTGTGCTCGGTCTACACGCGACTCTGTTACCCACGACGTTTGACGTTGACGAGGCGGCCGACCTTGACCGCCTGCTCCCGCTGGTGCGCCTCCGTGACGACCTAGCCGCGACTCGTACTGCCCTCGAGACTCTCGGCCTGATCCCGGCCCGTGTCGGAGCCGATGAGGGCACCGGTCCCATGCCCGTAGCTGTCGGAGGCATCCGATGAGCCGCGCGTTCGCGCTCGGGAGAGCAGGAGGCGGGCTGCTTGCCGGCCTCGTCGGCGGCCTTGCAATGACCCTGACGATGCTCGTCTTGCGAACCATCCTCGGCATCTCGCCGCCGCTGGAGATGATCCCAGACCGCTTCGCCCCGACCTTGACAATTGACCAGTTCTTCGGTCTGATCGGCCAGTTCGGCGGTTACAACGAGTTGAAGCAGTTCGGCGTCAGCAGTGTGCTGACAGGTCAGCTTGTAGTCGCAGGAATGCTCGGTGCCGTGTACGGCGTGCTCGCTCGGTCAGCGCCGACGACAGGTGACAGTCGCCAACCAAGCGTCTGGGGACGGGCCGCGACACGATTTCTGATCGTCGTCGTAGCTGTGCTCTGGATCGTGTCGCTCGTCATCCTCTGGCCGACGCTCCCGACGAGTTTCATCGGGTTGCCGCCGAGCGTGGCCAGGTGGGTATCTGCCATCGGCTTGCTGGCAGCCTACGTCAGCTACGGTCTCGTGCTCGCCTTCACGTATCGCACACTGATCGGGCCGGGACCGGCCACCACTCGGACACGGGACGCCAGCGGCATTACCCGACGCGCCCTGTTGGTGACAGGCCTCGGCGCGGTCCTGGGCGTTGCGACTATGGCTGTCGGACGCCGCCTCTGGGATATGGCTAGTTTCGCCTACGATGGCACCCGATTCTTTGGGCCGCTGATGCCGGTCACGCCAAACAGCCAGTTCTATGTTGTCACGAAGAACGTCGTCGATCCAGACGTCAGCCGCGATATCTGGCGTCTGGAGATCGGGGGGTACGTCACGAACCCGCGCACGTACGCTTTCAGCGAGATCGCGGGGCAGCCCAGCGTCGTCCAGGAAACCACGCTCATGTGCATTAGCAACGGCGTCGGCGATGCACTGATGAGCAACGCACAATGGAAGGGCGTGCCGTTGCGAAGCCTGTTGGACGCGGCTGGCCCCCAACCGAACGCCGTGGAAGTGCTGCTGCGCGGGGCAGACGGCTACACCGATACCATCCCACTGGAGAAGGCGCTCGATCCGGCGACACTTGTCGTGTTCGAGATGAACGGCGAACCGCTACCCCGGATTCACGGCTTTCCCGTTCGGCTGATCGTGCCGGGCATGTACGGCGAGAAGAACGTGAAATGGGTGACCGGTATCGAGGTCGTTGATCGAGACGTCAAGGGGTTCTACGAGCAGCAAGGCTGGGGTCCCGATTTCGTGATACCGATACGGTCACGTATCTACGAGCCAGACGTGAGCCAACCGGTTGCCCTCGGAACGACCGTCAGGCTGCGCGGCATCGTATTCGGCGGCGATAAGGGGATCTCGCGGGCCGAGGTGAGCCTGGACGGCGGTCAGAGCTGGCGCGAGGCCGAGTTGGAATACCCTGGCTCGCGGACATCGTGGGCGATCTGGCGCTACGCCTTCCGCCCCGAACTTCCCGGTAACTACTATCTGGCGGTGCGCGGGTTTGCCGCTGACGGCACGCCGCAACCCTCTGAGGATCGCGGCATCGTTCCGAGCGGCGGGCGTGGCTACCACCGGGTCACCCTTCAGGTGGTGGCCTGAGATGGTCGTCCAGCCAGACGCCGGTCGCCTCGCCCCCTCTGGCTGGGGGCAGGCTCCCAGCCGCATCCCAACCGCGACTCCGGCCTCAGATGATCTGTTCGAGCGGACCGCTCCGCTCTACGCATTCATGCGGGAGCACCTGTTCCGCGACGACTCCGGCCGTTTTGCCCAGGCGCTCTGGCCGAACCAGACGCCACCGTCTGGTACCTTGCTGCTCGAAATCGGGTGTGGGCCGGGCGTCTATTCCCGCCGGCTGGCCGCGCACTATCCAAGTGTGCGTGCCGTGGGAGTTGATCGCTCCGCCGCACTGGTCTCACTGGCGACTGCCCGCGCCACCTCAGAGCAGTTGGCGAACTGTCGGGTTCAGCAGGGCAATGCCTTGGCGCTAGACTGGCCTGATGGGTGTGTTGATGCCGTCGTCGCATCACGCCTGTTCACCGTCGTGGACGGCACACGAGCGCTGGGCGAGATCCATCGCGTTCTCCGTCCGGGTGGCCGATGCGTCCTGGCAGAGCCGGTATCCGTCCTGGGAACCTTCCTGCCGTTCCTGGCGCTGCGACTTGCCGGACGGCTGGTCGGCATTCAGCCAGATTCGGATGGTGATACTTCGTGCGGTCATGCGCCACGACGGCTGTCCGAATCGGAGCTTGTCTCCGTCGTCCGATCTCAGGAGTGGCTCGACTACTCGATCACCCGGGCAAACGGATACCTGTACGCGGTCTGCCAGAAGCCGTCGAGCGACGCCACCTGATGGCGGCTGACCGGACGCTGTCACCGTATCGACGAGCACTCGCTCGCCCGCTGCCGCTCCCCTATCCTGATACTGGTACCGCGAGGCGGAAGTACGTCCACAGTGAATGCACCCCTCACCCCCTGGCCCCCTCTCCCGCGCGCGGGAGAGGGGGGGGGGGGTGAGGGGTGTCAGCAACTCGATCGTCTGTTCAGGAACTTGCGCCAAGCTGTACTGGTGATTCCACGCATCGCCAGCCGGCTTCGGCCGGGGAAGACGTGGTGCGTGTGCTCGCCCGGCACGCGGAACCGCTGCTCGTTGTCGGACTGACGGCGGTCACGATCCTGGCGGAATGGCCGCTGCTCCACGGGAGAGTCATCGCCGGCCTCGACAGCCTGACCCAGTTCTACCCCTGGTACAAGTTGGTGGGGGAAACTTTGGTGGCCGGCCAGCTTCCCGGCTGGAATCCGTACTCCATGGCCGGCAGTCCACTTGCCGGCAACCCGCTCTCAGGCTGGTCGTACCTGCTGGCGATGCTGGCGTTCACGGCGCTGCCGTTCGACGCGGCCATCGTCGCGTATCAGCTTGCTCATGTGCTGCTGGCGACGCTTGCGACGTACGCCCTGGCTCGCGTTCTCGGGCTTGGACGTGCCGGCGCGACCCTGGCGGCTATTGCCTACGGACAGAGCGGGCTGATCACGTCTGAGGCCGCCTGTTGTTTCGCGTTCGCCAGCGTCGGGGTATGGCTGCCGGTGTTGCTGCTTGGCTCCGAGATCGCGATTCGTGCTGAGCGCTTGGACGGCCGGGTCCGAGGCTGGGCGCTTACCGCCCTGGCACTGAGCCAGATCCTGGCCTCGTGGTTGGGCCAGGGCTCCTACTACGCGTTGCTCGTCTTCGCCAGCTTTGTCCTGTTCCGCGTCCTGCTGCATAAGTTTCATAATTCGCGTGCGTCCGCCGGGCTTAAGCATCGGCTGCTCGTCTTAGTCTGGCACCTGGGACTGCACGGCGCGGCACCGGTCCTCCTCGGAGCGGGGTTAGCAGCGGCAGGGCTGTTGCCCAGAATCGAGCTCAACCTCCTGTCGAGCCTGGCCGGCGGCTACGCGGCCGAGGACCAGCGCGTCGGCGGCTGGAGCGTGTTGGAGTGGGCGGGCTTGATCGAGCACGGCTACTGGTATGCCGGGCTGAGCGTGGTCGGGTTGGCGATCCTCGCGGTTTGGCTCGCGCGCCGTACCGTGCTGGCCTGGTACCTCCTGGTCCTTGGCGCAACGATTCTGGTGCTGGCGATGCCCGGCCCGACGCCGCTCCACGACCTGTTTGGGCTCGCGCCCGGCTTCGCCCGTCTGCACCCTCACTTACCTGACCGCATCGTGACGGTGTTCATGCTGGTGCCAGCGTTACTCGCCGGGCTGGCCCTGGATCGCGCTGTTCGGGTGCCGCGCATCGGGTGGCTGATCGTCGCGATCTGCGTCGGCGTCGTCTTCGCCGACCTGCGATTCGCTCGGGAGCACACGTTCGCCGGCTACGCCGAGGCCGACGGCGTCCACCGTCTGATGGCCGTGGACCTGGACACCTACTACACGCCCATGCCGGCTGCGCGCTTCTTGCAAGAACGGTTCAACGAGGAAGGGCCGTTCCGGTATGTCGGCTACGGCCCTGAGGCGTCGGGGCTGGCCTACACCCAGCGCTTCGCTGAGCCGTCCACGCTTCGCCTCGGCGTCAACAATCGGTCGGTCTCAGACCGTCTCCTGGACGTTCAAGGGTACGACCCTATCCATCTGGCACGCTTCGATGCGTTTCTGCGGACTACCAACGGCCGCGAGCAGAACTACCACAACGCCGATGTCTTCGCACGAGGGCTGCAGTCGCCGCTCCTCGATCTGTTAGCGGTGCGGTATGTGGTGACACCAGCAGACTCGGACCCGCCGGGGGATGGCGTGCCCCTGGCAGGACCGCGGTTTCGTGCCGTGTTCGACGACGGGCAGGTGCGGGTGCTACGTAATGAGCGGGCGCTACCCTGGGCCTGGGTGGTTCATGAGGCCCGCCCCGCGAGCGCCACAGAAGGCCTCGATCTGATAGACCGAGGCCTCGTGGACCTTCGGCGTACCGTCCTATTGGAACCGCCATTCCAGTCACCCCTGGAACCGCGCAGGCTGCTGCACCTCGTGACCGGAGCGACAGCCACCGATCTGGCTGAGATCCCCGCGTCCGCACCGAGCAGCCTGGGCCACGACGAGCAGGACAATGCCGTATCCGTGCTCACCTTCGAGGCAAACCGCCTGCGCCTGCGCACCCAGACCGACGCTGACGGCTTCCTTGTTCTCTCCGAAGTCGCCTATCCCGGCTGGGTCGCCACGGTAAACGGCGAGCCGGTGCCGATATACGTGGCGAACGGGCTGATGCGTGCAGTGCCGCTGTCGGCCGGCGCGCACCTTGTGGAGCTTCGCTTCGAGTCGCCGACACTCAAGGCAGGAGTGGTGGTGTCGGTGATGACCGCCGCAGTCCTGTTGGGCTGGTGCGTCGTGTCGCCCGTCGTCAGCGCCCGACGTTGGCGGCGTCCGTGAGACGGTGGACGATGCGCCGTTCACGCAGGCCGGCTTCCGCTGCCGCAAAGTAATCACGGACGTCGCCCTGGGACATGATCCAGGCGACGTAGTT
>JBBQBU010000296.1:0-7364 GCA_038318015.1 Chloroflexota bacterium
GCTGCCACTGAGGCCGACTGGTCCGACGAGTACCTCGACCTCATCATGGGCATCAAGGTCGTGGCGAACCTGGACGAGGCGATCAGCCACATCAACACGTATAGCTCGGCGCACACGGACGCCATCGTCACGGCCGATGAGCCGATCGCGCGCCGCTTCCTCCACGAAGTGGACTCGGCCAGCGTGCTCTGGAACGCCTCACCGCGCATGGCCGACGGCGGGCAGGTCGGCCTGGGCGCTGAGATCGGTATTAGCACCGACAAGCTGCACGCGCGCGGCCCGATGGGCGTGGACGAACTGACCTCGTATAAGTGGGTCATCATCGGGACCGGCCAGATCCGCACGTAGCCGTCGTGGTAGGGGCGGAACGGGAACAGGACGCGGGCGTGGCATCCCAAGCAGTACACCGGCCACGACCGCCTCGCCCCTGTCGGACTGCCGCCTCGCCTCTGCCTGAATGAACCGCGCCAACAGAGACGGTCACCCCCGAGCGAAGTGAGCCCATCCTCTTCATGTCATCCCGAGCGAAGTGAGTTTGCCCGCACACCATGTCATCCCGACCGAAGTGAGCTTGCAGCCCCCACCATGTCATCCCGAGCAAGGGTAGGCGGTGCGCGCCGGAGAGCAAGAATGACATCGTTCACAGTATGGTGCCGGTTCGGCATGCCAGAACCATGCACTAACCTAAACCTCACGGTAAAGACAATATGTCATTGAAAGCGAAGTGAGCCTGCGAACGTAGTCGAGGGATCTCTAGTCGCCAGTACCGGTCACTAGAGATCCCTCCACTTCGCTCGTTCCTCGCTGCGGTCGGGATGACATATGGTGGTGCCAGGCTCGCGGAGTTTACTCGGAGAACAGCGAACGGGGTCGGGATGACATGCGGAGACGGTCAAGGGCGCGTCTCGGATGGCAGTGTGCGTGTGACGTACAACGCGAGATGCAGCGGGCACCCTGGGTGACGGGTGATCTTGCCTGGCAGAGACGGCGCAGGCCCGATGTGTCAGGTTGTTCATGCGGCATGTCGGCATGGGTGTCCGCGTAGGGCAGCTTTCAGGCCGAGGGGAACCGCCAGCGTGGCCCGGCCGTCGAATGTTCCAGGCCGTCGGTAGGCGGCTGGTACAATCGGGGCGCGCCACGCTTGCCCGAGGCCATCCTTCATGCGCTTCTTGCTCTGGTCCGCGCTGCTCGGTGCGTTCGCCGCCTCGGTGGGCTTCCTGAGCGTCGTCGCCGTCTACGCCTCGTACGCCAAAGAACTGCCGGACTACACTCAGCTTGAGCGCCGCCGCGTCTTCCAGACGGCCCGCATCCTCGACCGGAATGGCGCGCTGCTGAGCGAGTTCTACGACCCCGAGGGCGGCCGGCGGACGGTGGTCCCGATCAGCCGCATCCCGCAGGCGCTCCGCGATGCCACCGTCGCCGCCGAGGATGCCAACTTCTACCAGCACCCCGGCTTCGACGTGTACGCCATCTTGCGGGCACTGTACCAGAACGTGCGCGGCCGTGAGATCGTGTCAGGGGCCAGCACCATCACCCAGCAGCTCGTCAAGAACACGCTGCTGACCCCCGAGCAGACCCCAGACCGCAAGATCAAAGAGGCCATCCTCGCCTGGGAAGTCAGCCGCCGCTACTCGAAGGACCGCATTCTTGAGCTGTACCTGAACGAAGTCTATTACGGGAATCTCGCGTACGGCGACGAGGCTGCCGCGCAGACCTACTTCGGCAAGTCCGTCAGTGACCTGGAGCTTGCCGAACTGACCTTCATCGCCGGGCTGCCCCAGGCACCCGTCGGCTACGACCCCTACGTCAACCCGCAGGGGGCGCGCGGGCGGCAGGATTATGTGCTGGAGCAGATGGTGCGGCACGGCATGGTGACGACCGCCCAGGCTGACGCCGCGCGCGCAAAGCCCATCGCGTTGCGTCCGCGCCAGGAGACCAGCCCGACCCAGGCACCCCACTTCGTCAACTTCATTCGGCAGCAGCTTGAACGCAGCTACTCGGCCGACACCCTCTTCCGCGAGGGGCTGCAAATTCGGACGACGCTCGATCTCCGTTTGCAGGGGCAGGCTGAGAAGGCCGCCCGCGAGCAGGTGGCCGAGTTGCGCCAGCGTAATGCTAGCAATGCCGCCGTCGTGGCAATTGAGCCGCAGCGCGGCGAGATCCTGGCGATGGTCGGGAGCGTGGACTACAACAACGAGGCCATCGCCGGGCAGGTGAACGTGGCGTTGGCCGAGCGGCAGCCGGGGTCCACCCTCAAGCCGCTCACCTACCTGACCGCGTTTCAGCGCGGCTGGGCACCCTCGACCATGGTCATGGATGTGCCGACCACGTTCGGCGGCACCTACACGCCCTTGAACTACGATCTGAAGTTCCGTGGCCCGGTCAGCGTGCGGCGGGCGCTGGCGGCCTCGTTGAACGTGCCGGCCGTCAAGGCACTCGAGTTCGTCAGCATGGACGCCATGCTCCAGACGGCCCATCGCCTCGGCATCAGCGGCCTGCGCGACCCTGCCCGCTACGGCCTGTCGGTGACGCTCGGCGGCGGCGAGGTGACGCTGCTTGACCTGACTTACGCCTACACGGCCTTCGCCAATACCGGGATGCAGAGTGGCTTGCCGTTGGCCGGCGCGGACAACTCGCCGGGTGCGCGCCAGTTCGAGCCGGTCGCCATTCTGGAGATTCGGAATGGCGCCGGCGCGGTGCTCTACGAACAGAAGACGGCCCCGCCAAAGACCGTCATCGACCCCGGCCTCTCCTACCTCATCACCGACATCCTGGGCGACGACGAGGCCCGCAGCGAGACGTTCGGCGCGAACAGCCCGCTGAAGCTGTCGCGGCCTTCGGCGGCCAAGACTGGCACCACCGACGACTTCCGCGACTCCTGGGTCGTCGGCTACACGCCCGACCTCGTGACGGGTGTGTGGGTCGGGAACAGCGACGGTAGCCCGATGCGCGACGTGCTGAGCGCGAGCGGCGCGGGCAAAATCTGGCACACGTTCATGGACTCCGCGTTAGCCGATGTGCAGCCCCGGCCGTTCCCGCGCCCGCCCGACGTGACCGCCCGCGAAGTGTGTAAGCTGTCTGGCCTGCTCCCGACGCCAGAGTGCCCGGACAAGGTGCAGGCACTGTTTACGCAAGCCAACCTGCCCACAAAGCCGGACGATCTGTACCGCCGCATCGAGGTCTGCAAGGTGAACGGCAAACTGGCGTTTGATCTCGTGCCGGCCAATGCCCGCGAGGCAAAAGTGTTCGTGCAATTTCCTGCCCCAGATGACGCCTGGGGACCGCGGAACGGCTTCCCCGCGCCGCCCTCTCAGCGCTGCGACGATGTCTATCGTGGCGTCAAGGTGGCGCAGATCAACGGGCCGAACCCTGAGACGCCGGTCACGGGCAGCGTGCAAGTGACCGGCTCTGCGATGATGGACGACTTCAATCACCTCGACCTGGAGGTCGGGGCGGGCGCGACGCCGACCGTCTGGAGCAAGATCACCGATGCGCGGGGCCAGGGTGTAGACAACGCGCTGCTCGGCGTCTGGGATGCTGCGCGCTTCCCGGCCGGGCGCTACACCCTGCGCCTGACTATCTACGACAGCCTCGGCAACTCGATTCAGACGCTGGCACCGGTGACGCTCGGTGCGGCGCGCACACCGACGCCGGCGGCATCGCCGGGGCCGTTCACCCCGCCGCAGGTGCCGTCACTGTTCGGCCCAACGGCGACGCCGGCTCCGGCCACGCCCGTGTTGCCGCCACGCGGCCTGAACCCGACTACCCCGGCCGCGTCCCCCGTTCCGAACGCCCGGCCGACCCAGCCGGGGCTGGTGCAGCCGCTTCCGCCCCAGCCGACACCGGCCGTACCCACGGCCACCCCGCGCCGACGCTAAACCGCAGGCCGGGGCGATACTATGTGTCAAACCCACCCCGTGTGCCCGCTACGTGATCTGAACAGAGGTGTGCATGTCGCTGCTCGCTCGTTTCTGCTCCGCGCGTGCGGACGATCCCCCCATTGCCGGTACCGTCCGCGAGGGCTGGCCGTACGTCCTGGGCCTCGTCGCTCTGGCGGTGCCGCTCTGGCGCTGGCGACCGTTAGCCGGCGTCGCCTCTCTGACGCTGGCGGCCGGCGTCGCGGCCTTCTTCCGCGACCCGGTACGGCATCTCATCGCTGACCCGGCGCTCCTGTACGCCCCGGCTGATGGCACGGTCATCGGTGTGGACACGGTGGACGACCCCTGGCATCTGCATCAGCCGTCGCACCGCATCAGCATCTTCCTGTCGCTGTTCAACGTCCACGTGAATCGCAGTCCCGTTGAGGGCGAGGTAGTGGCGACACGCGAACGTGGCACCGGCTTCGCGCCGGCCATGAACTTCGCGCAGTCGCACGGCAACCGCCGCCGCGAGATCGGCATGAACACGGCGCACGGGCCGCTGCTGGTGGTTCAGGTGGCCGGCCTGTTGGCGCGGCGCATAGTCGGGTGGGTCCAACCGCCGCAACAGGTCATTGCCGGGCAAAAGCTGGGGATGATTACGTTCGGCTCGCGGACGGACCTGATTCTTCCGCTGGGGGCCGGCCAGCCAACGGTATCGGTCGGGCAGAAGGTCGTGGGCGGCGTGACGCCGATTGCCCGCTGGTCATAATGTTGCAGCGTGCATCTGCCTTGTGGGCGGGCGCTCGTATTTGCGACTGTGCCCGAAAGCGGTAAGATTCGGCATCCCACCGGACATGAGACGGTAGTGTGGGACGATAGACCGTTCGGCCGTCCGGCGACGACCGCGACTCCGGGTTCAGACGATGCAAGCGAGGCAGGCAATGGAACGACGCGGCTGGAAGCGGAAGGTTGCCCGTCGTGGGGGCATCGCTGCACACGTCGTCACGTTTACCAACCTCGGATGCGGGTTCGTGTCGCTCCCGCTGATGCTGGAAGGGCACGTCAGCCTGGCGGTCAGCCTGCTGTTCCTGGCGATGGTGCTGGACTTCTGCGACGGTGCGCTGGCCCGAATGGCCGGCCACAGCAGCCCGTTCGGCAAGGAGCTAGACTCGCTGGCCGACATGGTGTCGTTCGGCGCGGCTCCGGCCTTCCTGGCCTATCTGGCGCAGGCTGAGGTTGGGCCGTCCAAGCTGATCGTCGGCGCGGTGTCGCTGTTCTTCGTGTTCGCTGGCGCGTGGCGGCTGGCCCTGTTCAACGTCACAGAATCTGGCCGCGACTTCCGTGGCATGCCGATTACGGTCGCCGGTGGCATCCTAACGGCCCTGGCGTACATGGCGCACCAGGGCGGGCCGTGGCCCTGGCCGGTGCTGGCGCTCGGCACGGTGGGGCTGGCCGGCCTGATGGTCTGCCGGGTGCGGTTCGTCAAGCTGTCGCGCGTACTGGTGCCCTCAATCCGCCGGCTGCCGGACGAGATCCGCTGGACGGTCGGGCTGCTCATCATCCCGATTATTGCCATCATGGTCGAGCCGAACCCGCAGTCCGTGGTGGTTCTCGGCGCGATCTACATCCTGTATAGCCTGCTTGACAATCGCCGGCCGGTGGCAACGCAGCCCGCCGCAAAGGTCACGGAAGAAACCGCCCACTGACACGAAGTTCGTGGGTGATAGGGAGTAGGGGCGTGCGGGCGAATCAGCGATTCGCCCCTACTCGGTGGCGGGCACTCGGTCTTGTAGCGGTGCGCCCGCCGTCTGGTTGTATGCGTGCTTGAGGTCGTCGGTCTCCGCCTCATGGCCGAGCCGATAGCGCGCCCAAGGTCAACGGTGGATAATGGGCAGCCAGACCATCGACCAGCGCGACGGGCCAGCGCCGGCCGCCGCACGGCATCGAAGGGGAGACGCACCTGATGAAGACCCATGCCGCCATCGCCAAGCTACTCAAGCGCGAAGGCGTTGAGTACCTGTTCTGCTATCCCAGCAATACGCTGATCGAAGCGTGCGCCGTGGAGGGCATCCGGCCGATCCTCTCGCGCACCGAGCGTACCGCCATCAGCATGGCCGACGGCTACACGCGCGTGCACAACGGCAAGAAGATCGGCGTCTGTGCCTTCCAGCGCGCGTCAGGCTCAGAGAACATGTTCGGCGGCGTGGCGCAAGTCTTCTCCGACAACACGCCGATCCTGATTCTGCCGGGCGGCAACCAGCGCACCGAAACCGGCGTGCCGTACTCGTTTGACGCGAAGGACCACTACCGGAACACGACCAAGTGGGTCGAGAGCATCAACCTGCCGGACCGCATGCCGTCGATGATGCGGCGGGCATTCAGCCAACTTCGGAACGGCCGGCGCGGCCCGATCATGCTTGAGACGCCGATGGACGTGGCCAACCTGGAGGTTAACGACGCGCTGATCGACGCGTACGTCCCGCCCGTCTCCTACGCGTCGCAGGCCGGCCCGGCCGAAGTTGAGGCTGCCGTGGCGGCGCTGCTGGCCGCGAAGGCCCCCGTCTTTCTGGCGGGGCAGGGCGTCCTGTATGCCGAAGCCTGGGACGAACTGCTGGAGCTGGCAGAACTGGTGCAGGTGCCGGTCGCCGCCACGATGAACGCGAAGGGCGTGTTCCCAGACGAGCATCCGCTGTCGCTCGGCACGACGGCCGCTGCCTGCACCGGCCACGGCGACGTCTTCCTGACCAACGCCGACCTGATCTTCGGCGTCGGAGCCAGCTTCTCCAGCAACACCTACTCGTACGGCCTGCCCTCGGGGAAGACGATGGTGCAGATCACAACGGACGAGCGCGACCTGAACAAGGACCATCCGACTGACATCGGGCTGATCGGCGATGCGAAGCTGGTGTTGCGGCAGATCATCGACGCGGTGCGCGAGCGCCTCCGGGGCAAGGGCAAGGCCCACGACGGTGCCGCCGTGACGGCAGCCGTGGCGGCCGCCAAGCAGGAGTGGCTCGATGTCTGGATGCCGCGCCTGCTGTCCGACGATTCGCCGATCAGCCCGTACCGCGTCATCCACGAGATGAACAATGTCTTCGACCGTGCCAACACGATGGTCACACACGACGCCGGCAACCCGCGCGACCAGATCGTGCCGTTCTACAAGGCCCCCGCCCCGCGCAGCTACCTGGGCTGGGGCAAGTCTACGCATCTGGGCTGGGGCTACGGCCTGGCGATGGGCGCGAAGCTGGCGGCCCCCTCGAAGTTGTCAGTCAACTTCCTGGGCGACGCCGCATTCGGCATGGTCGGCATGGAGGTCGAGACGGCGGTGCGTGAGCGCATCGGCGTGCTCACGTTGCTCGCCAACAACCAGGGCATGGCCGGCTACCCAAACAACTATCCGACCGCCGTGACGCAGTTCGGCTTCGCGAACCTCACAGGCCACTATGCGAAGATGGCGGAGACGCTCGGGGCGTACGGCGAGCGCGTGGAGCAGGCGGCTGA
>JBBQBU010000297.1:0-7364 GCA_038318015.1 Chloroflexota bacterium
GCGGCGGACAGGCCGAGCGCGCCGTAGACCTCCGCGTTGTGCTCGCCCAGGCGCGGGGCTGGCCGCTGGATGGTGGCAGGTGTGGCTGAGAGGCGCGGTACTGGCGCGGGCATCAACACCGGACCGATCTCCGGGTCATCAACCGTCTGGAGCGTGCCGCGTGCCTGCACGTGCGGCTCGGCCACGATGTCCGCGATGCTGGAGATCGGGGCGTTCGGCACCTCGGCTGCGTCGAGCAGCGCCCGCAATTCGGCCAGCGTGTGCCGCGAACTCCAGGCCGTCACCTTCGCATCTAGCTCGAGGCGGCGGGCCGACCGTTGAGCCATCGTTGCCAGGCCCGGATCGTCCCCGAAGCCGGCGTCGCCCAGCACGCCATTGAGCCGCTGAAACAGCCGGTCGTTCGTGCAGGCAATCGCGATCCACTTGTTGTCGGCGGTCGGGTAGTGGTTGTGCGGCGCGGCATGGGCATCCGAGCCTTTGCGCTCGCGGACGGTGCCAAGCGCGTCGTACTCCAGGGCCAGCACGTCGCACAGCCGAAAGATCGACTCGTACAGCGACACGTCAATCTGCTGGCCCTCGCCGGTGCGGCGACGGTGATCGAGTGCCGCCAGCGCTGCCGTGGTCGAGAAGAGGCCGGCGGCGTAGTCGGCCAGGGTGGCAGAGCCAGGGTTGACTGGCGGCCGATCTGGGAACCCGGCCAGATAGGTCAGGCCGCCGAACGCCTGCGCGATGCGCCCGAAGCCCGGCCGGCTGGCGTACGGCCCGGTCTGGCCGTACGCCGATACGCGCACGAGAATCACGCCGGGGTTCACCGCCTGTAGCTCCTCGAAGCCCAGGTTCCAGCGCTCCAACGTGCCTGGCCGGAAGTTCTCAATCACGATGTCGCTCTCGGCGATCAACCGGAGCGCCAGCGTCTGCCCGCGCGCCTCACGCAGATTGAGCGTGACCGACCGCCGGCCGCGCGCCTCCAGTGCCCAGAACAGGCCGCGCCCGTGTGTCTTCGGGCCAAGCTCTCGCAGCGAGTCGCCAACCCCCGGCTGCTCGACCTTCACGACATCCGCGCCGTACTCGGCCAGCATCCCGCCGCAGAACGGTCCGGCAATGAACGTCGAAAGGTCGAGGACGCGGAGGCCAGCCAGGGCGCCGGGCGTCGCTGGAACGGGCGGTGAAGGCTGAGCATTGGGCGAAGGCATCGGACTGGCATCCTTTCGGCGCGTCATCATTGATCGACGTGGCCCGATTGTAGGCCGGGCCAGCCGGCCGTTCGACGAGCCGCAGTTGTGAGCGGCCGGGCGATGCCCTGGTACAATCCCGCGCAGGGCCACCGCCGCTGCGCGGTGTGCGGAGGTACCAGATGTCCAGCGAGAACGAGAGCACCACCCAGACCGCCCCCTTGCCGAGTGAGCATGAGATTATGGAGGCGCTCAAGGCCGTCTACGATCCGGAGCTTGGCATCAGCATTGTCGATCTTGGCCTTGTGTACGGCGTGAACACCATCGACGCGGAGAACAGGGTCATCGTCGATATGACCCTGACCACGCCGGCCTGCCCGCTCGGCCCAATGATTAAAACCCAAGCGTACGCCGTCCTGACCACGACTTTCCCGAACATCAAGGACGTGGACATGAACCTCGTGTGGACGCCGCGCTGGGACCCACGCACGATGGCGAGCGAGGAAGCCAAGGTCGAGCTGGGCATCTGGTAGCCCCAGCGGTAGTCAGCAGGCAATGAGCGCCGCGGAGTCGGTCGGCCAGCCCGTACCGGTGCCGCCGGGCGGGTCGACCACGGCGCGGCTCACCGTGCCAGCCGCCTGGCGTACGCGGCTCCACGCCGTCACCGGCAGGCGGGCGACGACGTTGGCGCTGCTGGCCATCCTGGTGCTGGCGTTCGGCATGCGCGTCGGGTTCAGTTTCCGTGCACCGCCGTTCGTCACCAACGACAGCCTGAGCTATCTGCTGCCCGGCTTCGACCTGCTTCACAGCGGCACCTTCGCCCCGATCCTGAAGCGACCGCCGTTCTACTCGCTGTTCATCGCCGGCGTCTTCCAGGCGTTCGGCGAGGATTTGCGATTGCTGATGCTGGTGCAACACCTGTTGGGCGTCGGCACCGTTGCGCTGGCTTTCGGGATCGGGCGGCTGCTGTTCGGGAGCGTGCCCGGCCTGCTGGCAGCGTTGCTGACGGCCCTGAGCGGCCCGATCATCGTCACCGAGCACTACGTGATGAGCGAGGCGCTGTTCACGTTCTTGCTGGCGGGCGGGCTGTTCGCGTACTTCGGCGGGGTCAGTGGGGGCGGCAGGGGCGATCGTGTCACACGCATCGGGCTGCTGGCGCTGGCCGGGGCGCTGCTTGGTCTGGCCGCCCTGACACGGCCGATCGCCCAACTGGTGCTGCTCTTGCTCCTGGGCGGGCTGCCGGTCCTGCTGCCGCGCTGGCGACCGGCCATCATCAGTGCCGTCGCGATGCTGGCACTGTACGCCATGGTAGTGCTGCCGTGGATGGCGCGCAATCAGGCTGTGCAGGGCGCCTTTGCCATCGCGGGGGGGACCGGCGAGGGGCTGGCCGTACGCACGATCCGTTACGAACAGCGCTTCAACTTCCGCGAGCCGCCCGGTGGCGACGCCGACCGCCAGCTAGCGCGGGCGCGGCGCATCTACCGCGACGAAGCCGAAGACGGCTCGGCGTTTGAGTTGGCGCGCCGCCTGCGCGACGAACTCAAGGTGTCAGAGATCGAGGCCGAGCGGCTGATGCGGACCATCGCGTTCGACGCGATCATGCGACAACCTGGCTACTACCTGGCCGGGACGGCCGACATGCTGGTGCAGACGTTCGCCGGCCGGACGGTGCGACTGCGGCAAGACTGGCTGCCGTGGCGCAACATCGCCTGGGACGAGCGCGTGCAGCACCTATTGCCCGCCGAATCGGCCGTGGAGCAGCGCGGCTTCGCGACCGCCGAGCGTCTCGCCACCCGCTATGACCCGGCTCGTGTCGCGCCGATACTGGCCGTGCTCGGCCTGGCGGGCATCCTGGCCGGGCTGCGGCGCGGTCGGCGGCCGGTGCTGGTGCTCGGGGCGCTGGTGCTGGCGCTGCTGGTGGCCGGGGCGGCCCTCATCGGCATCGAATGGCGGTACCGGTTCCCGCTTGATCCGCTCATCAACATCCTGGCGGCCGGTGGGTTGGCGACGGTGGTGGAGGTGGCCGTTGGGTGCTGGCGGCGGACCAGCGGCACCCGCGCAGCAGCCTCTGCGGGTTTGAGCGCGCCGGCCGGTACAGCCTCGTGACCGGGCAACTTCTCGGCCTCTCTTCGCGGCGGGCGGATGTCGTCCTGGTGTTGCTGCTGATCGGCCTGACGCTGGCGATCCGACTGGCGTTTTACGGCACGGCACCGCCGCTCCTGAATCCGGACAGCGCCGGCTACTACGTGCCCGCCCGCAATCTCGTCTACGGCGATG
The DNA here is from genome assembly GCA_038318015.1 of Chloroflexota bacterium. Lineage (GTDB taxonomy): Bacteria > Chloroflexota > UBA6077 > UBA6077 > JACCZL01 > JADZEM01. The sequence continues at coordinate 3,450 of JBBQBU010000297.1, forward strand.
GCTTCGACCTCGGGTTGCGCCGCACGCCGACCTACCCGCTGTTTCTGGCAGGCATCATCTCGTTCGTCGGCGAAGACCTCCAGGCCATCGTCACGGTGCAGCACCTGCTCTTCGGGCCGCTGCTGGTCGGTCTGACCTTCCTGCTCGGCCTGCTGCTGGCGGGGCGCTGGGTTGCTCTCCTGGCGGCGGCGCTGACTGCCGTCTCGGGGCCGCTGCTGCTGTATGAGCACTACCTGATGACCGAAGTGCCCTTCGCGATCCTCTTGCTGGCGGTGTTGAGCGTGACGGTGCTGGCGACGCGACGGGCTAGCCTGCGCTGGGCGGCCGTGGCCGGCGTCCTGTTCGGCCTGCTGATCCTCTGTCGGCCTTCCGGGCAGATCCTTGCGCCGATCATCGCGGGGGCGCTGCTGCTGCTGATGCCGGCCCCCTGGCGACGCCGCACGGCGGCCCTGGGCGCACTCATCGCCTGCACGCTGGTCGTTGTAGTCCCCTGGATGGCCTACAACGCGCAGACGCAGGGGACGTTCGCCATCGCAGGCAGCGGACGGTTCCTGCTGGCGCGCACGTTGAAGATGGACCCCGGCGGCTTCACGTTTGCGTTGCCGCCCGGCAAGGTCGAGTCCGGCCTGCGCGCCGACGCCCGCAAGATCGTGCAGGAAGAGGCGGCGCGCACGAAGCCGGGGTCGGTGGCGCAGCGGTTCCGCGACGAGTTGGGGCTGACGGACGCCGAGGCGTACCCGCTGATGCAGAGCTTCGCCATCGAGGCGATTCGCAACAAGCCGGGCTACTTCATCACCAGCACGCTCGAAGCGTTCTGGGAGATCGTCCAGGGCGTGCCGATCAACATTCGGCGCGAGGGCGTGGCGATAGCGGATGCCGATTTTGAGCGGCGGGCGCGGGCGGCCCTCCGCAATCCGGTCTACCCGCTGAACGCACCCCGCGCGCAGGCGCTGGTGTCGATCTACGACCCGTCGCGTTACGGCATTGCGATTCCCGCGCTGTTTGTCCTCGGCCTGGTTGCCGCCGGCCTGCGCCACGATCACCGATGGCTGTTGCTGCCGGGCCTCGCCACGCTGGCGCTGATCGGCGGGTCGGCGGCGCTCGTGGGCGGTGAACTGCGCTATCGCTTCCCGCAGGAGCCGCTGATCGCGCTGGTGGTGAGCGGCGTAGTCGTCGCCGCTGTCCAGCAGGCTGCTGTGCTCATCTGGCGGCAGCGGAAGGACATGCCGAAGGCGGTGGCTGGTTCGGAGTCGCGCGCCTGACAGCCGGGGTGGTGGCGCCCACGTTGCGATCAGGCTCGTGGGCGGAAGTTGTGGGGCTGTGTCAGAGTAGAATCAGCGAGTATGGCGACCTGGACGCGACGCAACGAGGATGTTGGCGGCCTGACCTTGACCGTCCGCGCACTGGCGACGGACGGCCCGTCCGTCGTGCTGCTGCATGGCCTTGGCGTGTCAGGCGCGGTCTGGCAGGGCATCGGACGGCTGCTAGGCGAGTTCGTGAGCCTCCTGGCACCGGATTTGCGTGGCCACGGTGACAGCGACAAGCCGTCTGCCGGCTACCTGCCGCGCGACTACGTGGGCGACATCTCTGCGCTGGTGGCGCACGAGCCGTCGCGGCCCATCGCCATCCTGGGGCACTCGCTTGGGGCGGTCGTCGCGGCCGTGCTGGCGGCCGAGCGCCCAGAACTGACGCAGAAGCTGATCCTGGTGGACCCGCCGTTTGACCCGACGCGCACGCGGGACCACATCGACGTCGTGGAGCGTCTGCGCCACGCCCTGCCCGGCGAACTGGAAGCCGAACTATTGCGCCGCGAGCCGGGCATAAGCGAACTCTACGCGAAGGCGCTGGCCGGCCTGTATCGGCAGACCTCAGACGGAGCGTTCCGCGCTGTGCTGCGCGCCGAGCCAGGCTTTCCATCCGTGGTCGCCATGCTGCCAAACATCAAGGTCGAGACGCTGGTGCTGGCCGCCGACCCCGCCCTTGACGCCGCCCTGGGGCCAGAGGCTGCCGCGCACGTGGCCGGCCTGTTGCCGCACGGGCAGGTGCTGACCATTCCAGGGGCGCGCCACGCCATCCACGCCGCGAAGCCACGCGAGTTCGTGAAGGCCGTCCGCGACTTTCTGGCGCTGTAACCACGCCACCTCGCCTGCTGAGGTTGCCGCCTGCCTGCCACTTCTGCAATCCTGGGGCGGCGCGAGCCTCGGGAGCGTCGCCACTCCAGCACGCGCGGCGACAGAAGGGGCCACCTATGAGCGACGACAACGAGTTGGGCCAGCCCGCGACCGCACCGGCCGCAGACGAGCCGTCAGAGGCATACAAGCGGGGCATGGCGCGCCGCAACCGGATCGTGGGGCAGGCCGGCACCAAGCGACGGCGGATGCTTGCTGCCGTCCACCCGGACCTCGAAAAGGTGCTGATCGAGTTTGCCTGGGGCACCATTTTGGACCGGCCGGGCCTGAGCGAGCGGGATCGCGAACTGATCACCGTCGGCGTGCTTCTGGCGCTGGGGCGGGACCGCGAGGCGACGACGCACCTGCATGCCGCGCTGAATGTCGGCATCAGCAAGGACGAGTTGGTGGAAGTGCTCATTCACTGCGGCGTGTATGCTGGCTTCCCGGCGACCATGACCGGGGCCGGACTGCTGGCCGACGTGCTGGAAGCGCGCGGCGAGCTACACCTGCCGGACGATGAGCCACCGGCCTGACGGCCCGAGACTCGCGCACGGGGCACCTCACTGACATCGAGCGTCGCGCAGGCGGCCGCTGGCCGGGCTGACGACAGGAGGGGACAGCACACATGACACTGTTTGACCTGACCGGGCGCGTTGCCATTGTCACCGGCGGGAACGGCGGCATTGGGCTCGGCATCGCGCAGGGGCTGGTAGAGTGCGGCGCGACCGTCGTCGTGTCGGGCCGCGACGCTGCGAAGTCGGCAGCGGCCGTTGGTGAGTTGAACGCCATTCGCGACGGTTCGGCCATCGCCATCGAGTGTGATGTCACGGACTCCGTGCAGGTGCAGCGGCTGGTAGACCAGACGGTTGATCGCCTCGGCGGCCTGAACATCATGATCAACAATGCCGGCATCGGCATCCGCAAGCGGCCCGAAGAGTACACCCTTGACGAGTACCAGCAAGTCATGACGACGAACATGACGGCGGTCTTCCTCTGCTGTCAGGCCGGCTACCATCCGATGAAGGCTGGCGGCGGCGGCAAGATCGTCAACATTGGGTCGATGGCGAGCATCTTCGGGCACCCGTATGGGCCGATCTACGCGGCCTCGAAGGGCGGCGTGGTCCAGTTCAGCCGCTCGCTGGCCGTCGCCTGGGCGGAGGACAATATTCAGGTGAACTCGATCTTGCCGGGTTGGATTGAGACCAACCTGACTCAGGGCGCACGCCAGTATTTCCCCGATCTCGAACAGCGCGTGCTGCGCCGCACGCCGGCCGCCCGCTGGGGCAAGCCGTACGACCTAGCGGGCACGGCCTGCTTCCTGGTGTCGTCCGCCAGCGACTTCGTGACTGGGACGGCCATTCCAGTTGACGGTGGTTACTCGATCCAGATGCCGTAGCCTCCGGGGTCAGCGATGGGCTGGGGATGCACGACGGTGCCGTTCTCGGTCCACCTCGCGCCATCTTCTAGCGCATGTGTAGGTCTGCATGGCCTGACCGCTCACCTTCCGTTGAGCGCGTACCGTATAATGCGCCACGCGCCGGCTCGCCCAGCGGCCGGGGCTGGCAGCGTCTCAATGTAGGAGAAGTGCTTGCCGCCATTCAGCTCGACCGGCGGGGATCTCGTCGATCAACTCCGCGAGTGGTTTGATCGACAGCGCGAGCGCTTCGCTGGGCGCGGATCTGGCGGGCAGCCGCGTGGCGGCCAGCGGCGCGCTGGCCGACGCCCAGCCGCAACCTCGGGCAGG
>JBBQBU010000298.1:0-7357 GCA_038318015.1 Chloroflexota bacterium
CCCAAAACGGCGTCCTCCGGCGGGAAACACAACGGCAAATCGTGGGCAGGCGCACGGCCAGTCGTGGCACAGTGCGTGGAATACACCACTGGGGCAGCATCGTTAATGGCGGTGACTGGAGAGCAGCCTGCGCGGGAAACCCGTCCCGACATGGCAAACGCTCTCGTATAATCGACGGGCTTGCTCGGCCGGAGGGCCGGCTGAGCATCAACAGGCAAGGCCTACAGCATGGCGAAGAATTTAGTGGTGGTCGAATCGGCCGCCAAAGCAAAAACCATCGAGAAGTTTCTCGGCCGAGGGTACGTGGTGCGTGCCTGTTTTGGGCATGTCCGCGACCTTCCCGACAACGTGCTCGGGGTTGACACGGACCACGATTTCGAGCCGACGTATGTCGTCACGCCCGAAAAGAAGGACGTGGTCCGAAAGCTCAAGGACGAGGCCAAGAACGCTGAGGCCGTATACCTGGCGACGGACCCTGACCGCGAGGGCGAGGCGATTGCCTGGCACCTGGTGGACGCGATGGGCCTGCGTGACAAGACCATTCACCGCATCGAGTTCCACGAGATCACGAAGGGCGCGATTGACGCCGCCGTCAAGAACCCGCGCCAGATCGATTACCAGCGGGTAGACGCCCAGCAGGCACGGCGCATCCTGGACCGGCTGGTCGGCTTCAAGGTCAGCCAGTTGCTCTGGAAGAAGGTCCGACGTGGCCTGTCCGCCGGGCGCGTGCAGTCGGTCGCCGTCCGCATCGTGGTGGACCGCGAGCGTGAGCGCATCGCCTTCGTGCCGGTCGAATACTGGTCGATTGAGGCCGACTTGCGGAAGCGGATGCCCGGCACGCCGGTCTTCCGGGCCGCCCTCACCGAGCAGAACGGCAAGAAGGTTGACCGCTTCGACCTAAAGGTTGGTGAGCAGGCCCACGCGATTGTCGCGGACCTGAACGGGTCGGCCTGGACCGTCCGCGACGTGAAGAAGACCGAGCGGCAGCGCAACCCGGCCGCGCCATTCACCACCAGCACGTTGCAGCAGGACGCCAGCCGCAAACTCGGGTTCACCGCCCGGCAGACGATGGCCCTGGCCCAGCAACTGTATGAGGGCATGCCCGTCGAAGGTGGCGAGAGCGTCGGCCTCATTACCTATATGCGAACCGACTCCGTGACGGTGGCGGAATCGGCGATTGCCGAGGTCCGCGACTCCATCGCGAAGCGATACGGGCGCGAGTTCGTGCCGGCCTCGCCGCGCATCTTCCGCACCAAGAGCCGCTTGGCGCAGGAGGCCCACGAGGCGATCCGCCCGACCTCGGCGGAGCGCGCCCCGGACGAGGTGCAGCGTTTCCTGGAAAAGGCCGGCAAGGACGCCCGTGACGGCCGCAACCTGTTCCGCCTGTACGACCTGATCTGGAAGCGGTTCGTTGCCAGCCAGATGGCGGCAGCGATCTTCGACCAGACGACGGTGGACATTGACGCAAGCCGGCCCGGCGGCGACCGCTACACCTTCCGGGCGACCGGCTCGGTGCCGCGCTTCCTCGGCTTCCTGACGCTCTACCGCGAGGGCAAGGACGACGGCGACGCCGAGGACGACGACGGGCAAGCCCGCCTGCCGGAACTGTCGCCTCAGGAGCGCCTCGACATGCTGGCGCTGCTGCCGGAGCAGCATTTCACCCAGCCGCCGCCCCGCTACACGGAAGCGACGCTGGTCAAGTCCCTGGAAGAGCACGGCATCGGCAGGCCATCGACGTATGCCCCGATCCTCTCCACCATCCGCGACCGCGGCTACGTGGAGATGGAGGAGCGGCGGTTCAAGCCGACCGACCTGGGCTACCTCGTGAACGACATGCTGGTTAGCAGCTTTCAGGACATCCTGAACGTGGCGTTCACGGCCGGCATGGAAGAGAAGCTTGACGACATCGCGCAGGGCGAACGGTCCTGGGTGCCGATGATGCGCGAGTTCTACGATCCGTTCGCGGAGACGTTGAGCCGCGCCGAGCGGGACATTCAGCACGTCAACCAGACCGCTGAGATCACGGATCAAGTCTGCAACAAGTGCGGCAAGTTGATGTCCATTAAGCTGGGCCGCTTCGGCAAGTTCCTGTCCTGCACGGGCTACCCGGAGTGCAAGAGCGCCCGACCTATGGAGGAGATTCCGCCTGAGCCGTCCGACGAGATCTGCGAGACGTGCACCAAGCCGATGCAGATTCGGACTGGGCGGTACGGCAAGTTCCTGGCCTGCACGGACTACCCGGAGTGCAAGACCAGCCGGCCGATCCTCATCAAGTTGGGCCAGAATTGCCCGAAGTGCCTCGAAGGCGACTTGGTTGAGAAGAAGGGGCGCAGCGGGCGGCCGTTCTTCGGCTGTGCCCGCTATCCGGCGTGCGACTGGGTGTCGTTTGCGCGGCCACTGCCGGACCCCTGCGAGGTGTGCGGCAAGCTACGGATCCCACTGTCTGGCGACAAGGTGCACTGCATGGGCTGCGACGGCGAGTTGCCGGTGCGCCCGCGCAAGACCAATGCGGACGGTACGCCGGTGACGGCGGCGCGCGGTCGGGGGGCAGCGGGGCGCAAGACGGCTGGCGGTCGCACGGCGGCAGCCGCGAGCGCCACTAGCCGCACGAAGACGGCCACCACCAGGACCGCAACGACCAAGACGGCTGCCGCAAAGGCTCCGTCGAAAAAGACGGCCGCTGCCAAGACGACCACCAGGACGGCGGCCGCCTCGAAGGGGACGGCCGCCCCGAAGGCCATTGCAAACGGCGCGGTGGCCGGCGACGACATGGTGGCCGTCAACGGGTCGGCGACAGCAGAAAACGGCACGGCCAGCGAGGCCACCGGCACCAAGCGCGCAACGAAGGCACCGGCCGCAAGCCGGGCCGCCAAGTCCGGACCGGCCGCGAAGACCGGTGCCGCTGCGAAGGCACCGGCTCGGTCGCGGTCCACCACAGCGTCACCCCGCGCTAAGCGGGCAAGCTAGCCCGCAACCCAGCAACCCCGCAAGCAGAGAGGTAGCGACTGGATGAGTGCGTACGCATCGCGAATCGAGCGACTTCGCGCCCTCTTCGATGAGGCCAAGATCGACGGCATGCTGATCTCGCAGCCAGAGTCCCGCTTCTATTTGAGCGGCTACACCGGGCATGATCTACCGCCGCGCGACTCGGCCGGCTACCTGATGATCGGCAAGGCTGGTGCATGGCTCCTGACCGACCCGCGCACCAGCGAGCAGGCCGAGAACGAGGCGAAGGACTACACGGTCGTCGCCTACAACGTAAACGCCCGGCAGAGCCAGCGCTTCATCGAAGGCGTGCAGGAGCTCGGCATCACGAAGCTGGGCTTTGAGTCGATCCACCTGCCGCACGCCTTCTGGGTCGCGTTCTCGGACGCGGTTGGCGAGAAGGGCGCGGAGGGCAAGGACGGCCCGATCCCCGGTCCGGGTGTCGAGTTGGTGCCGCTGAAGGACATCGTTGACAAGCTGCGGATCAGGAAGGACACGCAGGAACTGACTGACCTTCAGGCAGCTATCGACGTACTGGACGACTGCTTCATGCACCTCGCCAAGAACGAGTTGCGGGTCGGTCGCACCGAGAAGGAGATCGCGCTGGCGGTCGAGCAGTACCTCCAGAGTCGCGGTTCTACCACCTCGTTCCCGTCGATTGTCGCGAGCGGCCCGAACTCGTCGATGCCGCACGCAGTCCCGACGGATCGGCAGATTCAGGAAGGCGAGCCGATCACCATCGACATCGGCGCGATGGTCAACGGCTACTGCTCGGACATGACGCGCACAATCTGCATCGGCACCCCTACCGAGAAGCTGCGCGAGATTCACCAACTGGTGCTAGAAGCGCAGGAGACGGCAGAGCGCGGCATCACGAACGGCATGACCGGCAAGGATGCCGATGCGTTGGCCCGCGACTATCTGGCCGAGGCCGGGTACGGCGACGCTTTCACCCACGGCCTCGGTCATGGCATCGGCCTGGAAGTCCACGAGCCGCCGAGCCTCTCGTTGCGCGGCAGCGAGACCCCTCTGTCAGATGGCATGGTATTCAGCGTCGAACCGGGCATCTACCTGCCAGGATGGGGCGGCGTCCGCATCGAGGATCTGGTAGTCATGGAAGGCGCGGGCGTGCGCGTCCTGTGCCGGTCCCCCAAAGCCCTGGCGCTTGAGGAGGTAGCACGATGATTTCAACAGGCGAATTGAAGAAGGGTGTCATCATCGAGATGGACAACCAGCTCTTCTCGATTCTTGAATACCAGCACCAGAAGATCGGTCGCGGCAGCGCGCAGGTACGGATGCGCCTCCGCAACATCCGCTCCGGCTCGATCTCGGACACCACGGTCCAGGCGGGCACCAAGTTCCCGCGTGTGCGCCTTGAGCAGCGCCAGATGCAGTACCTCTACGCCGAGGACGGCAACCACTACTTCATGGACCAGGAATCGTACGAACAGATTGGGCTGTCGCCGGCCCAGCTTGGCGACACGGTCAACTATCTGAAGGACGGCATGGTCATCACCGTGTCGTTCTATGAGACGGAGCCGGTCGATGTTGAGCCGCCGATCAACGTCGAACTACTGATCGTGGAGACGGACCCCGGCTTCCGTGGAGACACGGCGTCCGGCGGCACCAAGCCCGCGAAGACGGAAACCGGCCTGGTCGTGCAGGTGCCGCTGTTTGTGAATCAGGGCGAGACGATTCGCGTGGACACGCGGACCGGCACCTACCTGGAACGAGTCTAAGAACTTGAGGGCAGGGGCATGAACGAGGGTCTGGCGGATCAGTTGGGCGAACTGCTGCAACTGCTCGATGGCTCCGACATCTCGGAGCTTGAGATGGAAGCCAACGGGGCGCGTTTCCTGGTCCGCCGTGACCTGTCGGACGAGCGCCAGCCGGTGACGCAGGCGGCCATCCAGGTGGTTGCGCCGCTGCCGCGTGCTGACGCGTTCGTCATCACCGCGCCGCTGGTCGGCGTGTTTCGGCGCAGCGGCGGCGGCAAGGGTGACGTGCTTCTTGACGAAGGTGATGCCGTCCAGGCCGGGCAAGTCGTCGGTGCCGTCGAAGCAATGGGTATGCTGAACCGCATCCAGGCTGAGCGCGCCGGCATGGTGCAAGAAATCCTCGTGCGTGAGGGGCAGCCCGTCGAGTACGGCCAGCCGCTACTCGTCGTGGGCGAGCCCTGACAGCCGACGCAACGGCCCCGGCACGCCGGCAGGGCCGGAAGCCGTATCATCAACGCACCCAGGCTGCGGAGCGATGATGCGCGTCTACGGCATCGGTGAAGTTGGCGCGTACCTCCAGGCCACCCTGTCAAACGATCCGCTGCTGTCTGATGTCTGGGTGACTGGCGAGATCACCAACTTCACGCAGGCTACCTCGGGCCACCTCTATTTCACGCTCCGTGACGACGTAGGGCAGATGCGCGCGGTGATGTGGCGCAGCTTCGCCAACCGGATCGCCGCCCGCCCTCAGGCCGGTGACGCCGTCGTCGCGCACGGCAAGCTGGACTTCTACGTGCCGCAGGGCAGCCTGCAAGTCGTGGTCGATCTGCTCTACCCCGCCGGCGTCGGCGAAGGCCAGCTACGCTTCGAGGCGCTGCGCCTGAAGCTGGAGCAGGAAGGGCTGTTTGCGGAGGAGCGTAAGCGCCCGCTGCCGCCGTTCCCGCGCCGCATCGGCCTGGTCACATCAGAGACGGGCGCGGTCTATCACGACGTGGTGACGGTGCTGTCGCGGCGGTACCCCATCGCGCAACTGGTGTTCGCGCACAGCAGCGTGCAGGGCGACCGCGCCCCCGCCGACATCGTGCAGGCGATTCAACGGCTGGCTGCCTGGCGGGACCGCGACGGCAGCACGCTGGACGTGGTCATCGTCGGGCGGGGCGGCGGCTCGCCGGAGGATCTCGCCTGCTTCAACGACGAGCGCGTGGCCCGTGCGATCTTCGCCGCGCCCTGGCCGGTGGTGTCGGCGGTCGGCCACGAGACGGACTTCTCCATCGCGGACTTCGTGGCCGACATGCGCGCCCCGACGCCGTCCGCTGCTGCCGAACTCGTGTCGCCTGATCTCGGGGCGCTGCGCCTCGATATCGCGGAACTGGCTGGGCGCGCGCGGGCTACCATCGAGCAGTCGCTCAGCAGCGCCACGACAGACCTTCAGCGTGGTCGGGACCGGCTCGTAGCGTACTCCCCGCTGGCCCGTATTGCGCTGGACCGGCAGGCGACGCTCGATCAGGCAGCGCAGGCGCGGCTGGCACTCGAAGGGCGGCTGCGGACACTGACGGAACAACTGGCCGGTCGGTCGCTCCAGTTGGCGGCCCTCAGCCCGCGCGCCACGCTGGACCGGGGCTACAGCATCGTGACGGACACTGGCGGGAACGTCGTCCGCTCAGCGTCAGCCGTCACGGCTGGCGACCTGCTCACCATCGAATTGCCGGACGGCGCGGTAGACGCCGCCGCCACCGACGTGCGGCGCGCCCCATGATCTCGGCAGTTCGTACCAGTTCGCGGCCGATGGCCCGACAGACGCCCCGAACTGTCGTAGAATCGCGGATGATGCGGCGCCCCGTCTGCAAAATTGTGACCGTGAGGAAGCCATGAGCGCAGACACGCTGAACATGGACGCAGCGACCGACGACGTGCTGACCTTCGAAACGGCGTTCGGGAGTCTTCAGGAGGCCATCGGGCAGCTTGAGCGAGGCGGCCTGTCGCTTGACGCCGCGATTAGGACGTTCGAACGCGGCATGGCCCTGGCGAACCGCTGCATCGAGATGCTCGACGCCGCCGAGTTGCGGGTGACGCGCGTTCTCGAATCCAGCACCGTCGATCTGGACGACGCGGCGTTCTAGCCGCGAACAAGGCTGCACGATGTCGCCAATGCTCGCCAATGACGCCCTAATCGTCGCCTGCATCGCCTGGCTGCTGGCGCAGGTGTCGAAGCTCGTCATCGTCCTGCTGCGCGAACGGAAGCTCCAGTTTGCCTATCTGACCAGTTCCGGCGGCATGCCCAGTTCGCACTCGGCGGTGGTCGTGGCACTCGCGATGCGCGTCGGGATTGACGAAGGGGTTCAGTCGCCGCTGTTCGCCATCGCGTTCGTGCTGGCCGGCGTCGTCCTGTACGACGCAGCGGGCATCCGGCGCGCCGTCAGCGTGCAGGCCCGCATCCTGAACCGCATGCTCGAAGAAGTCATGGAGTTGAAGCGCTTCAACGAACGGCGCTTGCTGGAACTGCTTGGGCACACGCCGTTCGAAGTGTTCATCGGGTCACTGCTGGGGCTGCTCGTCGCGCTGTCCTGGTGAATCGTGCCCGGCCCGACGCCGGCACCGCGACCATAGGCGCGTTGCAACGACAGAACGCGACTGGACACGACGGAGAACGTCGT
>JBBQBU010000299.1:0-7355 GCA_038318015.1 Chloroflexota bacterium
CCACTCGCTCGCTCGAACGCCGCGCGTGCCTCGGCCGGAGGCACGGGTTACCGTGTAGCCGCTGGCGCCGAGCCCCCGTATTTCCTGCACGAGGCGATCTTCAAGCAGCGCCTCGGCAATGATCGTGACAAGCTTGAGCGGGGTCGTTCGCATGCTCATGGTCCCTGTAGCCACCGTGCAAAGGTGTAGTACAGCGGCAGGCCGACTGCCAGATTGAACGGAAAGGCCACGCCCAGCGAGGCCGTTAGATAGTAGCTCGGATTGGCCTGCGGCAGCGCCAGCCGCGCCGCTGCCGGCGCGGCGATGTACGACGCGCTCGCTGCCAACACCCCCAGCACCGTGCTCCCGCCCAGCGACAGTCCTGCCAGTGTACCCAGGCTCACACCAATCAGCCCGTGGACCAGGGGTGCGACGATGCTAAAGCAGACCAGGAACGGCCCGACCCGTTTGAGATCGCCCAGACGCCGTGCAACGACGATCCCCAGTTCGAGGAGGAAGATGGACAGCACCCCCTTGAACGGCGCGACGAAGAACGGTGCGACCTGCTCCAAACCATGCTGTCCACCAAGGTAGCCGATCACCAGCCCGCCGAGCAGAAGCACCATGCTCTTGCCGGTGAGTACCTCGTGCAAGATCATCCCGAATGAGCTGCCTTTCCCAAGCTGCAATCGTGCGACGAGCAGCGCCACGACAATACCCGGGATTTCCAGTAGCGCCAGCAGCGTCGGCATGAATCCTTCGTAGGTGACACCAAGCGAGTCGAGCAGCGTCAGGCTGGCGCTAAACGTGACCACCGACACCGAGCCGAAATGGGCGGCAATGGCGCCAGCGTCGGCGATCTCGAACCTGCCAAGTCGGCGAAGAATCGCATATGACCAGAGCGGTATCGCCATGCTGAGCGCCAGGCCAGCAGCTGCTGGCGCCCAGAACCGCGCCGCTGATGTCTCCGACAGCTCAGCCCCACCACGTAAGCCAATCGCTAACAGCAGGTAGATCGAGAGCGCAGTATAGACCTCGTCCGGGATCCTCAGATCGCTGCGGACCAGCGTGGCCACGATCCCGAGCACGAAGGCGCCCACCATCGGTGACAAGAGGTTAAGTCGAAGTAGCTCGGCGGCGTCGATCTGGAGCCTCCAGCGAGTCGAGCGGTCGTGTACCTGTGCCAGCCACAAGTCCGGGGAGCAGTCCATCGGCCGGGCTACGGCTGATTCTACCCACAGGGAGAGCGTCACCTAAAGGGGCCGGCGACGTATCGAACGCGCAAACCGGGGCGACAGCTTGATACGACTCAGTGGGCAATCTTCAGGGAGGGGTATACCCCATCTGTACGTCACGCACCCGTGCGCCTGACCGTCAGTATAGGGGTCCTCGGCGCTTTTCTTATCATGTGTGTTCGATGTTACGGATGGACCCCTAGGAACTCGTCCACTCCGACGGTCCGTGTCCGGTTGGACCAGGCCCGTGACCTCGCGTGGGCCTGTCTCTGGTGTCAACAGTTCAGACATGCGTTCGTCGCCTAACCATGGGCAGCTTGCTAGAGGCGTCACGATGTCGAGGTCGTCGCTGATCCCCGGTACACCCCGCTTTGCAACGATGACGACCAGTCACCGCCACAGGGGTGTGACTTTTCCTTTATGCACCAGGAGGGGTCGGGATTGCACCGACCATCGGATGAGCTAGTTGTGATCAGGACTTCTCTTTTCCTGACCCTCCTCGTCTCCCGCTGGTGCCAGCGGTTTGGAGAGTACGGGTCGCACTCCCAGACCAGAATATCGAACACACCGTCGGCCGGCATCGAGCAGCCAGCCAGGTTCCGTCCAGGCCGGCAGCTCCTGTGATCAGTGCATGCTTACTCAGGATCGGGAAACTCCTCGGGCGGATTCGCTGCTTCAGCTTCTTCGGGGACTGAGTCAGCTTCGTCGGGGGCTGCCCCTGCCAGGTACTCGGCGCGCAGCTACGCAAGTGCCCGCCATCGGTTGGTTGGGTTGACATCGCCTGCCCTCTCCATCGCGTCGATGGCCTCACGGATCACCTGGGCGGCCGCGGCTGGGACGTCGGACGTGCCGAGCACCAGCCCTAGCGGTATCCAGACGTCTGCCGACGAGCGAGCGGCCAGCTACTCCTCAAACGGCAGGTCTGCCGCCAGTAGCCGACAGACGACTTCGTTGATATCTGCTCCTGTCGAGCGGGCGTCGTCCACCAGCCGTTCGACTTTCGCCTTCGTCCGTGGCCCCATCTTCATGACCAGGTGCGTCTGGTGCCCATACTCGAACACCTTGAAGCCGTGGTCGAGGTCGTTGCCGTGGGTGGAGAACAGCTCCATCGGCACGATCGCTACGTCGCCGCCCGTGAGCCCAGCATCCCCTTTGGGGCGCGGCTGGCGACCGAAGCCGCCCGCCGGGGAGCCTTGGAAGTCGTCCGCTGGATGTGGGGCGTGACCGGACGCGGCCTAGCCGTGCTCCGAGAGGTGGCCATCTATGGCGCTGGTGCGCCCTGGATCTGACACCTCGCCGACGAGCACTTCGATGCCCGCATTGAGGTCGTCGACGCCTACCACGCGGCCCAGCACCTCCACGCCGCCGCGCGCGCCCTCTTCGATGACGCCCTGGCTGCTGCCGCCTGGGTCGATCAACGCAAGGCCGAGTTGCTGACCGCTGGCATCAAGCCTGTCTTGAAGGCGTTGCACGCCAAGGCGCCCACGCCTGAGGCTGCTCAGATCTTCCGACGCGAACGCGGCTACTTAAACACCCATGCCGAGCGCATGGACTACCCGTCGCTCCGCCTCGACGGCGTCCCACACGGCTCCAGCGCCATCGAATCCGCCGCCGCCCACCTCGTCCAGCGCCGCATCAAGCGCGCCGGCATGCGCTGGTCCAACACCGAGGGCGACGCCATCCTCGCTCGCCGCGCTCGCCTCCGCTCGCGGTGCTCCTTGACCCTGCCCGGCTCACTCCACGTCCCACGACCCCAATCCCGCACCGCCTCGGCCGCCTGACCAGGACTACGGAAGTGAGTCACACCAGGATGCCCATGACGCACCGAAACGGTCACAAGACGTGCGTGGGGGGAGCGGGAGGAGCGCTGACCAGCCTCCAGGGGCGGCGGCAATCCCGCCGCCGCGCGACTATTCTGGGCCCCACACGGTTAATCCGTGGCGGCCGGCTGGCCGTATTCTCGGCGTCCGGGTGCTATCCTGAGCCGCGCCCGAGGCCGATTTCCGCACACGTCAACGCAGCGCGGGAGATGACGCCGATGCGAACCAGAATCAAACGGTTCCTGCCTTACGTGGTTGGCGGCCTCGTCGTCCTCTTCATCGGCATCCAGTTCATGCCGACGGGCCGACCAGCAACCGAACCTGCCGTGCGCCGCGAGCCGAACTGGGATAGCCCGTCCACGCGTGAACTGGCCGTGCGTGCCTGTTTCGATTGCCACAGCAACCAGCCAGTCTTCCCGTGGTACAGCAACGTCGCACCGGTGTCGTGGCTGGTCGTCAAGGACATCAGGGAGGCGCGCTCCAAGATGAACTTCTCGGAGTGGGACTTGCCGCAGCGTGAGGCGATGGCCGCCACCGACGAGATTCGGGACGGTAACATGCCGCTGCCGATCTACCTGCCGCTGCATCCGGAAGCGCGCCTCAGCGAAGCCGAGAAGGCGGCACTGATCCAGGGGCTTGACGCCACCTTCGCCGCCGACCGCCCACGCCGCCGCTGACCGACGCCTTGGCCGCTCTCCTGCCCTGCCCGACAGCACATGCAGCGGCAGGCCGTGGCAGTGCGGGTGGCTAGCCCGTTCTACCGGCCGGGCCAGCCCTGTGCGGCAGTTGTCGGGGAGCCGGGCGACTGCGTGGAGCAGCTACGGCGTTTCGCGAACCTCGTCGTGATGCACTTGAACGTCCGCTTCGCCGACTTTCCGCGCCTCGACGGTGCCATGCGCTTCTTGCAGGAGATCGTGCCGCTGCTGCGCGCGGCCGGCCTCCAACCCATCGGCTCCGCGCGGTGACTGCGGGTGCTGCCACGTCCATCATGTCATCCATACCGATGTGGTTGCGCGCAGCGTGTCGAGAGTTGTGGAAGCGAGCGGAGTCGAAGGATCTCGAGCTGACGATGCTGAGGGCTTGAGATCCCTCCCCTGCGTTCGCTGACGCACACGTCGGTCGGGATGACATGGTGTAGGGTGCTGACGCACCCGTCGGTCGGGTTGGTACGAATCGTGGTTGCCCCGCCCGGCAGCATGGCGGCCTATTCGCATCAGGACCACCATGCGGCAGGTACCGCACTGTGCTTCCACCGCTGCCGCCGGTCGAGTACCATGCCGACGCCTGCTGTGCCGCCCAGCCTCCACGCATCACGGCGTGATCCTGGCGCGCAAGCAGCGGTTCACGGTGGTGCGACGACGCGCCCCCAGCCAGCGACGGGGAGGTCACGCGGTGGGCACAGGCTTCACGGACCAGGGCCAGGTATATGGCGGGCAGATCGGGCGGACCTACCACGAATCGACACCCTGGTGGCCCGAGCCGGCTCGCCCGCCGGCGGGTGCGCCGAACGTCGTCTATATCGTGCTGGACGATGTCGGGTTCGCGCACCTGGGCTGCTACGGCTCGGACATCGAGACGCCGAACATGGACCGGCTGGCTGCGGGCGGCCTGCGCTACACCAACTTCCACACCACGGCGATGTGCTCGCCGACGCGCGCCGCGCTTCTGAGCGGGCGGAATCATCACAGCGCTGGCGTTGGAGCCGTGGCCGAGTTCGCCGTCGGCTACCCTGGCTACCTGGGCGTGCTGACGAAGCGCGCCGCGACCCTGGCCGAGATGCTGACGCCACACGGTTACAACGCGATGGCGGTCGGCAAGTGGCACCTGATGCCCCTGCGCGACACGACCCCGGCCGGTCCGTTCGACTACTGGCCGACGCAGCGCGGCTTCGACCGCTGGTACGGCTTCCCTGGCGGCTACACCGACCAGTGGCACCCGGAGCTGTACGACGGCACGACCGCCGTCGAGGTGCCCGGAGGCGACGGCTACCACCTGACGAACGACCTGATCGACCATGCCATCGGCTACGTGCGCGACCAGCAGAGCGCAAATCCAGAGCACCCGTTCTTCTTATACGTGGCGCTCGGGGCGTGCCACTGGCCGCACCAGGCACCCGCCGCCATCATCGAGAAGTACCGGGGCCGCTACGATGCCGGCTGGGACGCCGCTCGCGATCGTTGGCTGGCGAAGCAGAAGGCGACGGGCGTCGTGCCGCAGGACACGGTGCTGCCGCCGTCGGACCCGGAGGTGCCGGCCTGGGACACCCTCGCGCCGGACGAGCAGCGCCTGGCGGCCCGCCACATGGAGGTCTACGCCGGTTTCCTGGAGCACACCGACCAGCAGCTTGGCCGCCTGATTGATTACCTGGAGCAGATCGGCCAGCTTGACAACACGCTGGTCATGCTGATCTCGGACAACGGGGCCAGCGGCGAGGGCGGCCGGCTCGGCTGTGTCAACGTGGACTTGCAGTATCAGGCGAACCACGAGGAGACGCTCCAGATCGGCCTGGAGGCCCTGGACCGTCTGGGCGACGAGACAACCAGTCCGCACTATCCGCTCGGGTGGGCGCAGGCCGCCAACACGCCGCTTAAGTGGTACAAGATGGACACCCACGGCGGCGGCGTCCGTGACCCGCTGATCGTCCACTGGCCGGCCGGCATCCAGGATGGCGGGGCGCTGCGCGACCAGTTCCACCACGTTGTTGACCTGACGCCGACCGTGCTGGACCTGCTCGGGTTGCAGGCCCCGACGGAGGTGAAGGGCGTGCCGCAGATGCCGATTGAGGGCACCAGTCTGGCGTACACGTTCCGCGAGGCCGCCGCCCCAACCCGCAAACAGCACCAGTCCTTCGAGATGCGCGGCGACCGCGCGATGTGGAACGACGGATGGAAGCCGACCGTCAAGCACCCGACCGGCGAGGACTTCGACGCCGACCGCTGGGAGCTGTACCACCTGGCCGACGACTACGCCGAGGCGAACGACCTGGCTGAGCAGGAGCCGGCCCGCCTCCGCGCGCTCATCGAACGGTGGTGGGCCGAGGCCGGCGCGCACAGCATCCTGCCGTTGGACGACCGACGCGGCGAGCGCACGGCAGTCGGCGGCTGGCACGATCCGCGCTCCAGGTTCACGTTCCGGCCCGACATGGCCCGCATCGAACGTTGGAACACGCCGAACGTGACCAATCGATCGTTCGCCATCGAGGCCGACGCTGCTATCCCTGGGGACGGGGCCGAGGGTGTCCTGCTGGCGGCCGGCAACTTCTTCGGCGGCTACACGCTGTTCGTGCAAGATGGACGGCTGCACTTCGAGTACAACGCCGGCCACGCCCGCTACGCCGTCCAGTCCGACCGGCTGATCGGGGGAGGACGGCTCACCCTGGCGCTGCGCTTCGAGAAGACCGGCCACCTGGAGGGCACGGCGACGCTGTTGATCGACGGCGTGGCGGCCGGCGCGATGCATCTGTCCGGGACGTGGCCGATCAACCCGGCCCGGTCGAGCCTCGCCTGTGGCCGCGACGTTGGGGCGGCGGTCAGCCAGCGGTACCGCGCACCGTACCGGTTCACGGGCACGCTGCACACTGTCGTCGTCACCCTCGGGGACAATCAGGTGCGCGACCCTGCCGCCGAAGCACGGGAGGCCCGCACCGAGGACTGACGCGCCGGCCAGACGGGTGTCGGACGCACGCCGCGTGTCGTACACTCGTCACAACTCGTTTGTGACAAGTGCAGCATGGTTCGTTTGGCGCACGCTGACTCGCTGTATGAGCGCATCGCCGCTGAGATTCTGCGGCAGGTTGCGGCCGGTGAATTGCGCCCAGGCGACCGGTTGCCGCCGATCCGGCAGGCGGCCGGTGCCTGGGGCGTCAATTTGAACACCGTCGCGCGAGCCTACGCCGCGCTGGCCGAACGCGGCATCCTGGAGACGCGGGCCGGCGGCGGCACCGTCGTGGCGCGTGGGCGCACGAACGGCCCCCACGGCGGCCTTGACCGCGTGGGGCAGGCCCGCGCCGAGCGGCTACAGTCGCGGCTCAGCAGCGCGGTCCTTGAGGCGTTGGCGGCCGGCTACGGCGAAGCCGAGATCGAAGCGGCGGTGAGCGCACAACTGGCGCGCTGGCGGGCTACCCGTGTCGCCGACGCCGACGACGAGCACACCGACGGTGACGACACGGCCGCTCACCCCACCAATGCCCTGCGCCTCGTCGGCAGCCACGATCTGGCGCTTGACGTGCTGGCCGGGCGGCTGCGGGCGCACCCGGAGCCGGTAGCGTTGGAGGTTGTCGCGACGGACAGCCTGGACGGCCTGTTCGCGCTGGCGCGTGGCG
>JBBQBU010000300.1:0-7352 GCA_038318015.1 Chloroflexota bacterium
CACCGGCCAGTTGCCGAGGCGATGGGCGTGACCGCGCGCCGCTCATTCATCGTGGTTTGGGCTCTCGAATGCTCTTGAGCCGGAAACACGGCGTCGGAATCTGACCCCGATGAGGGACTACAGAAATCTGACGGGCACCCCCAGGGCGATGGCATTTGGTCGATAGTGACCGCCGACGCGATACACTGGGCTGTCTCTGGGGTGCGAGGTCCAACTGACAGCACTTCCGGATGTCTCGGGTCGCGCAGACGAGGCGCACGTGCCGTGCTGTTCCCGACGTGAGGAAGCGGCACCATTCAGAGTGGAGCGCTCATGGATGCACGGCGCGGCGAAAACATCCCTCAAGTGGACACGAGACCGTTCGTTGATGCCACTGTGCTGTCGGCCCTCGGCACGCTGACACGTGAGGAAGCCGATGCCCTTCCGTACGGCGCGATCAAGCTCGACGACGTAGGGGACGGTGTTGATCTACAACCGTTACGAGTCCGAGTTGGCCGGACTACCGACTGCTGATGCGGTCGGGAAGCCCTTCTTCACCGTGTTGGCTCCCTGCACGAACAATCGGTTCTTCAGGCAGCGCTTTGTGAATGGACTCGCCGCGAATCAGCTCAACGAGTCGTTCACGTATACGTTCACCTATCGGATGAAGCCGACGCTGGTCCGCATTCAGATGCACCGCGACGTGGCTTCTGGTGCCAACTGGATCTTCGTCCTCCGCGCCTGAGTACGCCGAGGGGCGGCGAAGGTGATCCAGGAACACTAGCAGCCTGTCACACCGAATATGAGGGCCTCACACTGTCATACCGAGTGATGTCGTTGCGCGCATTGTGACGATAGTTGTGCAGCGCGCTTGCGAGCGCAATCGAGGGATCTCTAGGTCGGGATATCCGTTGCCGAGATCCCTCCGCTCCGCTCGCAAGCTCGCGTCGGTCGGGATGACATGACTTGCTGCGACGCATCAATACTCATGTGACAGGCTGCTAGCTGCTGGCGCTGGTGTACCGGCGCAGCGAGAAGTTCCAGAAGCGGTGTGACGCCCAGAGCAGCGCCGCCGACAGCACCATCTGGTACGGGATGATGGCCGGCTCCAGAACCCCGAGCAGCGCTTTCGCCGGCAGCGTCGCGATGGCAGCGATTGGCAGCACGAGGGTCAGCAGCACACCCACAACGCCGCGATACACATCGGCCGGCATGCGCCCCATGATGACCACAGCATCGAAGAGCGACGAGATGTTGTTGATGCGCCCAGTCCAGAGCGATAGCGTGACGCTCATGAACCAGAGCGCGTAGATCGAGACAAACGCGGTCGCCAGCGTCACCCCGTAGGCCACCGTCGCTTCGACGCCCGGCGTCAGGTTGAGGCGGGCCAGACCGATCAGCACGTAGGCCACGCCGACCACCGCGGTGATGAGCGCACCGAAGTTGACGTAACGAATGGAAACCAGGAACTGGCTGGAGATTGGGCGAACCAGCACAAAGTCAAGCTCGCCCTTGTTCACCAGTTCCGACAGCTTCTGCATGTTCGGCTGACACAACCCGGCGCAGAGGCCGCGCACGATCAGGAATGAGCCGGTCAAGATGAACATCCGGTCGAAGTCCCAGCCGGCCACCTGCTGCACGTTCGCAAACACCTGCGCCGCCAGCACAATCGAGAACATCGAACTGAACAGCGTGGAGATCGCCGTCAGGACAAAGCTGGAGCGGAACTCCAACTCGCGGGCGAAGCAGTTTCGGAGGCAGGCGCGCCAGACGCGCCCGTAGCGCGGAATCGCGAGCAGCACGTCTACCCTCCTACCGACTCGTAGCGCCGCAGGCCGGCCCGCCAGAGCATCAGCCCGAGCAGCCACAGCACGATAATCCACGCCACTTGCAGGAGCAGGCCATTCCACGGACTGCCGCCATCACTCTTGCCGAGCAACAGCACCATCGGCACGCTGTAGACGGCCTGGATCGGCAGGAACGGGGCGGCGGCCTGGAGCGACTCGGGCAGCAGGGCCAGCGGCACCAACACGCCACCGAGAATACCGGCCGTCACCTCGTAAAACGTAGATGGCCCGCTGATGTCGTTCGTCCAGAACCCGATGAACCCGATGCAAAGCTTCATCAGGAAACAGACAACGTAGGCCAGGATGAGGCTCAGGGCGAACAGCGGCAACTGCTCCAGTGGCAACTGGACTGTCCCGAGCAGCGGCCCGAGCCAGACGGCGCACAGCAGCAGCACCGGCACGATCAGCATGCCGCGAACGATCTTCCAGGCACCTTCGCCCATGAACCAGAAGCCCCAGACACTGAATGGCCGCACGAGATAGGTCGAGAGCAAGCCCTGGCGGATCTCCCAGTCCATGCCCCACTCGATGTGTGAGGTCAGGAGCGTCCGCAGCACCATCACGCCGACGGTGTACACCAGCATCTCACCCAGGGTGTAGCCGGCCACGAGCGTCTGCCCCTCATAGGCCGCCAGCCAGACGCAGGCCATCATGATCGGTGGCCCAACGTCGTAGAGGAACCAGATGGCGGCCTCGACGCGATATTGCAGCGCTTCTTGCAGGGCCAGACGGCCGAGCGCGAAGTAGAGCCTCATCGTGCCCGCCCATCTGTCAGGCTCCCGGCGGCGGCAGGGTCCGGTGCGTCTTCGGCAGTGCCTGACGCATCCCGCAACTCGCCGCTGAATAGGCTCCGGATCACGTCTAGCACGTCTGGCTCCTGGATGGCGAGGTCGCGTACCTGAAGCTGGGCCAGCAGGCGCGCGGCCGTCTCTGACACTGCCTCGCGCGGCACCCGCAGCGATACTTTCGTCGGCTCCCACGCCACAACGGTGCCATAGCTTGACGCCTGATCGCGGCTGATGGCGGCGTCAAGGTCGAGCGTCAGCAAGCGGTCGTCACCGAAGCGCCGCGCCAGTTCACGCAATGCCCCGTCGAAGATCACCTTGCCGTGGTCGATCACGACGACTCGCTCACACAGTGCTTTCACATCGTCCATGTAATGGCTGGTGAGCAGGATGGTCGCCTGATGCTCGCGCTGGTACACGCCGATGAACTCGCGGATCTTTTGCTGCATCACCACGTCGAGGCCGATGGTCGGCTCGTCGAGGAACAGCACGTCCGGCTGGTGCAGCAGCGCGGCGGCAAGCTCGCACTTCATCCGCTCGCCCAGCGACAGCTTGCGGACCTGGACATCGAGCAGCGGCCCTAGGTCGAGCAAGTCGGCCAACTCGGCCAGCGTGCGCTTGTAGGCGGCATCCGAGACCCCGTAGATCTCCTTGTTCAGCAGGAACGACTCGGAGGCCGGCAAATCCCACCACAGTTGGTTCTTCTGCCCCAGGATCAGCGCGAAGCGGCGCTGAAACGGGCGCGCGCGCTTAAACGGCTCGTGCCCGAGCACGCGGACGGTGCCGTGGGTTGGCTCCAGCAGCCCAGCCATCATCTTGAGTGTCGTGGTCTTGCCGGCCCCGTTCGGCCCCAGGAACCCGACCAACTCGCCGCGCCTGACCGATACGCTCACGCCATCCACCGCGCGGACCTCGGTGTAGTCGCGCCGGACCACGGCGCGCAGTGACGCTAGGAGGCCCGGCGGCTTCTTCTGGACGCGGTATATCTTGGTCAGGTGCTCCGCGACGATGGTCACGTCTGAGGACGCTAAACCATCCGTGGCCGCGCCGTTGGCAGACGGCTGGCGCGTTGGCGATACCCAGGGTGTGGTTGCAAGCTGATTCGGCGTGGCGTCGTGCGACATGCGGCTGTCCTATCGTGCGCGGTGCTGGCAACGGTCAGCCCGGCCGTCCTGGTTGTATGTCGGGCTGGCGCGTTCAGCGGCCGGGAAAATGTTCGGTGCGCCTGACGCTGCTGTGCATGGCAGCGCGTCTATCGTCGGGTGTACGTGGGTGGACAGTCAGGCGCCGGAGGGAGCCAGTCCCGCGCTGCCGCCCGTGAGTTTGGCGACCGAGACGCGGCGGGTGTCCATCGCGAAGCAGAGCAGGGCGGCCGTCAGCGCGACGCCGACCGCAGCAATGATGACGGGCGGGTAGCCGCCGAAGAGTTCGTAGCCGCGCCCCGCACTATACGAACCGAGGGCCGCGCCGGTCTGGTGTGCCACCGCCAGCAGCCCCGTCAACATCCCAAGCATCCGCGGCCCAAACATCTCAGCCGTGGCGGTGGCCGAGAACGGGATCGTAGCCATGTCGGTCAGGCCGAAGATCAGGGAGAACACAATCAACGCGCCCTCAGTTGTCGCGGTCGCCAGCCAGAGCAGCGCGACGGACCGGATCATGAAGGCGGCGATCAGCGGACGCCGGCCACCCCAGCGGTCAGCGATCCGGCCGGCGATCACCAGGCCGGCGATGTTGAACAGACCGACCAGGCTCAGGATGCCGGCCGCATTCACCTCGGGCAGGCCACGGTCCACGCCGTATGCGACGACATGGATGTGGACCAGCCCCAACGTCGTCACGCCGCAGATGAAGTAGGCCCACCAGAGCAACACGAAGCCGCGCGCCCGCATCGCCATTCGGCAGGTATCGAGCCAGTTGGGCAGCGGCTCGGAGCGCGGCGCGGGGGTGCGCCCGAGCAGCAGCGCCGCGACGGGGAACACCACCAGCAGCAGCCCGAGGCCCAGGCCGAGCATCGTGGTGCGCCAGCCATACGCCTCGATGCCGTGCGCCGCGACCCAGGCCAGCGTCATCTGCCCGAGCGGCCCGCCGGCGCTACAGATCGCGAAGATCAGCCCACGATTCTGGTCGAAGCGTTGCGCCACCAGCGCGACAATGGTCGCATTGGCCGCGCCTGCGAACCCGACCGACGCAACGAAGCCGAACACCAGCACGAAGCCGACATACGCCGGCATCTGCGACGCGATGATGACGCCGAGCGACGACAGCAACACCGACCCCGGTACGATCAAGCGCGGGCCGCGCACGTCCACCTGCCGCCCGAGCAACGGCTGGCCCAGCCCGAACACGAGCAGGCTCAGCGCCGCCACAAAGCTGATGGCCGCCCGGTCCACGCCGAAGTCAGCTTCCAGCGGGCGCATCCAGACGCCGAAGATCAAGCGCAAGCCGCCCAGGCCGAAGACGACCAGGAACGCCCCTGCGACGAGTGTCAAACCGCTCCAGCGCATGCCGACCATGATACAGCGTCGCGGAGGCCTGTCGAACACGTGTGCGCCGGAGTGTGGTGGACGCGGCGCGTCCGTCCGTTGCAGCTTGGCGATCGTGCAGGCTGGGGCGCTGGGGACGGCGGCTCAGCGGGGCGGCACTTCCAGCACCACCAATTTGTCATCTGACCAGATCGGCGTCGGCTGCAAGATGGCGTGGTTCTTCACAAAGGCATGGTCGATCACGATGTATCGGATGCCGTACTTTTGCGCCAGGTGCTCGACAATCTCCGGCGGGTAGCCGGTCGAATTGACGACCAACGGCATCCTGGTGAACGGCGCGAGAATGTGGTCGGCCAGGACGACGCCCGGCCCGCGCAGCACAATGGCATCGGCGGCGGCGCGGAAGTGGCGGGCGTCGTCCATGAACTGCCGTTCGCCCTGCTGCCCGAAGTTGTCCGCCACGAGGCCGCCGTTGTAGTAGTAGGTGCGGCTCGGGATGGACAGCATCGTCCAGGCATTGGTGAACAGGCACAGGCCGAGCGTGACCCCGGCGACCCGCGCTCGCAGCGGTGCCGGCCGAATCTGCCAGAGCGCCCACGCCCCCACGCCGAACACCAGCGGCAGCAGCGGGATGAGGTAGCGGAATTTCGTTGTCGGCCAGAGGACAATCAGCGTGAGGTGGACCAGCGCCAGCACGGCTACGGGCACGGGGTCCACGGCGACAGGCGCGGCAACCTCCGGTTGGTCGGTGGGCGCACCGCCTATGACCGGCGGTTGGCCTGCGCCGCGTGTCGTCGCGTCGCGTCGCGGCAGGCTGACGGGCGGCACCATCAGCAGCAGCCCTACCAGGAACAGGCCGCCGAGGACGGGGGTCACCACCAGCGACTGCTTCGCCAGGAACCCGACGTTGCCGTACACGTCGATCGCCCGTTCGTGCAGGGCGGCGAGTTGGCTGCTGGTCGCAGGGAGGTTCCGCTTGACAGCCTGCCCATCGACCAGCACGTACTCAACTTGGCGGCTGCCGCCGGCCAGCGTCCGCTGGAACGGCTGGCTCCAGAACGGGCCGCCGAAGACTGCCGCGTTGTACGCCAGCCATGGCGACACCACGAGCAGCATGACACCGGCCGCGACGGCCGGCCCGGCCAGGGCATCACGCTGGAGCAGCCGCCGGCCGTGCCGGACGGCTTGCAGTGCGGCCAGTGCGGCCGGTAGCACGACGGCCGGGTAGTTGGTCAGGTAGCCGAGCCCCATGACGCCGCCAACGATGGCCCAGCCTCTGAAGTGCGGACGGGTGGTCGTGCCCACTGGCGTTGGTGTCGGTGGCCGCCCGGTCCGCATGGCTGGTGCGGAAAACGGCGGCAGCGCCCACAGCCAGCCGAGGTATGCCGCCGCCAGCAACGCCCAGAGCGACCCGTTGCCGGCGAAATCGACCAGTGGGAACGAGCCGGCAGTCAGGGCGCTGGCGAACAGCGCCGGGTCACGCCCGACGTGCCGCCGCAACGAGATGTAGGTCAGCGGGATCAGCGCCGTGCCGACGACGAAGCTGACGAGTCTAAGGGCGAGGTAGCCGTCGCCGGTCAGCCAGACGAACGCGGCCCCGAGTAGCGGCCAGAGCGGCGGGTGCTGGTCGAGCGGGTAGCCGAAGCCGAACCGCTCGACGGGGTAGTAGCGGACATCGACGAATGGCACCAGCAGGCGGCCTGTCCAGGCCATGTTTTCGGCAATCGCCGCGTCGATGACGACATCGCCATGCGGCCAGGTGTTGAAGCGGAACGACGCGGCGCGCCACAGCCCGCCCAGTGCGGTGAACAGCGCCAGCAGAAGCGGGGTGCGACGGCTCATCGCCGCTAACGATACCCGGTCAGGGGCTACGGGCGGGCCTCAACGACTCCGGCGGCCGAGATGTCGCCGTCGAAGGCCAGCGCCTCGATCAAACCGAGGTTCCGCATCATGGCGAAACTGGTGGCGTCAACGAACGAGTAGACCCGCTCATCGTGTCGCCGCAGCCACGCCGAGGCCTCAGCTTCGGTCTCTTCACTCACGGTCATCACCGCTGTTCGAGACGATGCCCTGACACTTGCGACGAAATCGACGGCCTGCAAAAATCCTTGCCTGCGCCGCAGAAACGTCCAACTCTCGCCGAGGACGTGATTTGAGGTGACCAACGGTTCACGGACGGTTGTCCGAAGCTGACGTGCGGAACGGTGGTGCTGATCATCGCGGATCTGGAGCGCGATCCAGAACGAAGAATCAACGAA
>JBBQBU010000301.1:0-7332 GCA_038318015.1 Chloroflexota bacterium
GCTACGCTCGCTCAAGATGACACGTCCGTTGGCGGGTTCCCTGCCACCACCAGGCAACCAGGAGTGAGGGCCGTCCGATGCGCCGACTTCGCAGCCTGAAGCGGCGCACCGTCATCCTCGGGGCGGCGGTCGTGCTGGTGCTGGTGCTGGCGTTCACGCACCCGGTCCGCGTGGCGGTGCTGGCGCTGGCCGTGCTGCCGTCGGCCATCGGGACGCTGCCGGTGGACCCGCTCGTCCACCTCACGCCGAAGCCGGTTCGTGACGCGTTCTCGTTTCCCTACCCCGTCGGCACGGTGGACGGCGACATCTACAGTCCCGGACGCGGCGGCCGGCACGGCGCCATCATCCTGCTGCTGGGAGCGCGTCCGGTGGACCGCGACGAGCCACCGCTCGTGCGGTTCGCCGAGGGGCTGAGCCGGGCGGGACTGGTGGTCATGATCCCGATATCCGAGGGGCTAAACGCCGGCCGCATCCAGGCCGAGGAGGTCGAAGCCGTCGTCGGTGAGGTGGAACTGCTGCGCGCCCGGCCCGACGTGGACCCCGCCCGCATCGGCATCATCGGGTTCTCGGTCGGCGGCTCCGTGGCGATCCAAGCGGCCGCCGATCCGCGCCTCACCGGCACGTTGGTGTTTGTGAACGCCTTCGGCAGCTACTTCGACACGGTCGACTTTCTGCGGGCGATCTCCACCCGCAGCCTCGGCTACGCCGGGGTTGACCAGGAGTGGGGGCCGGACCCGCTGGTGCTGTGGGTGCTGGCCCGGCAGATGGTGGACACGCTGCCCGACCCGACCGACCGCGACGTGCTGGACCGCATCTACTTGCAGGCCGAATCGACCGCCCGCGACGACGTGGAGACGATGACGCCGGAGGGGCGTGCGGCCCTCAGCCTGCTGGACGGCCTACCTCCCGCCGAGACGGAGGCCGCGCTGGCGCAGTTGCCGCCCGCCACCACCGCCCGCTTCACCGCCATCTCGCCCTCGCGCGTAATCGACCGCCTGACCACGCCGCTCTTCATCATGCACGACCTGAGCGATCATGTGGTGCCCTACACCGAGTCGCGGCGCTTGGCTGCCGCCACGCCGCCGTCCGCGCTGGCCCGCTACACCGAGTTCGCCCTGTTCGACCACGTGATGCCGACGCGCGCCGCCACCGATCCGGGCTTCTATACCGAGCTTGGGCGGCTGGTGCGGCAAATCTACGGCATCCTGCTGCTGGTGCTGTGACAGCGGCGGCGGGTGGCGCGCCTTGTGCGTCGGGCGACGTCCTGCTACCGAGATGGTAGCGGCCCCCGACGACGAGCACGGCCTGCGAAACAGATGGCGCAACTTCATTCGAACGCGGCGGGCACGTCTGCCATAATGGACCGGGGGCCGGGCAAGCCCGTCCGTCGCCGCCTGGCAAAGACATCGGGCGCGACGCAGCAAGGATCTGGGACGGCTTCGGGGCCGCCTGAAGCTGGAGGATGTCGGCGTGAGTGTCGTAGCCGTCATTTTGGCTGGTGGGCAGGGCGAGCGCCTGTCCGTGCTCTCGGTGAAGCGAGCAAAGCCCGCCGTCCCCTTTGCGGGCAAGTACCGGATCATCGACTTCGCCCTCTCAAATTGCGTCAACTCGGGCATCTACCACGCGGCAATCCTGACCCAGTATCGCCCCCATTCGCTGCACGACCACATCGGCGTGGGCAAGCCGTGGGATCTTGACCGGGCACGCGGCGGCGTGCGGCTGTTACAGCCGTACCTCGGGCGGCGTGAGTCGGACTGGTACAAGGGGACCGCCGACGCCGTGTTCCAGAACTTGCCGATGTTGGCCGACTGGAAAATGGATCTGGCGCTGATCCTCTCTGGCGACCACATCTACAAGATGGACTACGGCAGGATGATCGACTTCCACCGCGCCAAGCAGGCGGATGTCACCGTTGGCGTCATGGAAGTGCCGATCGAGGATGCCCATCGCTTCGGCACCATGATCGTGGACGACGACGGCCGCGTCGTGGAGTTCGACGAGAAGCCGCCGGAGCCGCGCAGCAACCTGATCTCGATGGGCATCTACATCTTCAACCCGGAAATGCTGACCCAGCGCCTCACCGAAGACTCACGCATGCGCGGCTCGGCGCACGACTTCGGCAAAGATGTCATTCCGCGGATGGTCGGCATGGACCGGGTCTACGCCTACCATTTTGACGACTACTGGCAGGATGTCGGCACCATCGCCTCCTACTGGGAGGCGAATATGGGACTGCTGAACGACCCGCCCGACTTCGAGCTGTACGACTACGATTGGGTGATCCACACCCGCAGCGAGGAGCGCCCGCCGGCCAAAATCTCGGGAGACGCGAAGATCAGCAACAGCCTGATCTCGCACGGCTGCCACGTGCTTGGCACGGTGGAACACAGCATCCTGTCGCCTGGCGTCTTCGTGGCCGAGGGTGCCGTTGTCCGCGACTCGATCCTCATGAGCGACACGATTATTGGCCGCGACGCGACGATAGACTGCGCCATTCTGGACAAGGAAGTCGTCATCGGGGCCGCGGCGTACGTCGGCTTCGGCAACGACATGACAATCAACCGGATGGAGCCGCGCAACCTGACCACGGGCATTAGCGTGGTCGGTAAGCGGGTGCGCATTCCACCGGGCTTGCGACTCGGGCGGAACGTGCGCGTCGATGCGGACGTGGTTGAAGCGGACTTCGAGCACATCCCGCACGCAGACGGCCTAATCCCAAGCGGCGAGACGGTGTTGGCACCCAGCCGGCGCGAATCCGCCCGGAACCGCGTCCGCACCGTCTGACCCCTTCCTGATGCCGGCCTCATCGAGAGACGTGTATCCGAGGATTTCAATCAATGTTTCAGCATCCATCTCATCGAAGTTGGTATGCATATCGATGAGATCTTAATCTAGCCGACCTCCAGCTACTTCGTCCCCATTTGCCTCCAACGTCCGGCTTTTTGCAGGTCTCTTGCCGCTTGGGTCACGGTTAGAAGCAGGATTGTTCTCAGCGTACGAGAACCGATTGAGAGATGAGGGCAGGCTGGTCTGACCTGGGTAGCGATCGCACTCGATGAATCGGCCGAGTTGCGGATCGTAGTACCGTGCGCGCAGATGCGTCAGGCCAGACTCAGGGTCGCGCTGCTCGCCAGTAAAGCCGAATGGCTGAGATGCACTTCCTGGTGACGCGATTGGAACGCCGAACTCGTCCATCTCGTACGTCTGGATGACCGCTCCGCTGTTGTCGGTCATGGCGCGGACTGAGCCGAGTCCATCCACATGGCACACCAGCACGGCGCTACTCTCGACCTCGTCGGCCAGCCCGAGGCCCCAGACGAAGCGGCGTGTACGGTCGTCTGCCGCCGTCGCATGGCGCAATGGTACGCGCGGCAACCGGCGGCGCGCGCGATAATCAGGGCGAACTGCGCGACCCCGCCCGTCTAGCAGGGCCGGTCGCACGGTGCCCGGCCGCGTAAGGTGCGGGCCGCGTGGAACAGGAGGACCAGCCGCGTGCAGATGCAAGACGAGACTCGGGCGGCGCTGGCGGCCGTGGACGTGGCCCTGACCCTGATGCGCCGGCGCGCCGGGGCCGACCAGATTACCTCGAAGGGTGGGCGCGACCTTGTCACCGCGACCGATGTGGCCGTGGAAGACGGCGTCCGCGCGAGCCTGCGGGCGGCGTACCCCGAGTGGACGGTCGTCGGGGAGGAGCGCGGCGGGGAGGATGAGGTCCGCGAACGGCCGTACCGCCCGTACTGGCTGGTGGACCCGATCTGCGGCACGCGCAACTTCGCCTCCAACCTGCCGATGTACTGCGCGAACATCGCGCTGGTGGCCGAGGGCGAGGTCGTCGTGGCGGCCGTGGGCGACGGCGCGACCGGCGAGCGGTACATCGCGGAGCGCGGCCAGGGTGCGTACAAGATCGTCCGCAACGGCCCGGTCCCCATCTCGACGAGCGCTCAATCATTGATCTTCAGCCTGTCGGGCGGACCGACCACGCCCGGCAAGAGCCCGGCCGATGCAGCAGCGTTCGTCGCTGCCGCCATCAACGCCGACCGCTGGGACGTGCGGATGCTCAGTAGCACGCTGTCATTCCCGTACCTGGCGACGGGGCGCATCGCCGCGTACCTGCTGCTCGATATCTCGTCGCCGGTCCACATTGCAGCGGGGACGCTGCTGGCCGAAGAGGCCGGCGCGGTGGTAACGGATCGCACGGGTGCCCGCTGGACGGTTGACAAGCCGTCCGTCCTGGCAGCCGGCAGCCCGGAGCTGCACGCGGACATACTGGCGCTGTTGATAGCCACCGTGCCGTCGCCGGCAGCCGACTAGCACCAGCGCGCAGCAGAGGACACCGACGGCATGGACCCTCAGACTTTCGGCCTCAACCCGCTGACGCTGCTGCTGGCAGCCGGAGCCGGCTTCCTCTCGTTCGTGTCGCCGTGCGTGCTGCCGCTGCTGCCAGCCTACCTGGGCTACATGACGGGACTGACCGCCGAGGAGCTACAAGGTCCGCAGGACACCGCTACCCGCCTGCACGTCCTGGGGCGGGCGGTGGCGTTCGTGCTGGGCCTGTCGCTGGTGTTCGCGGCGCTGGGGGCGTCGGCCTCCACCGTCGGGCACGCGCTGATCCAGTATCAGACAGCGATCCTGCGCGTGGCCGGTCTGCTGGTGGTGCTGCTCGGCCTGCACACTCTTGGCCTGATCCGGATACCGTGGCTGTACCAGGAGCGGCGGTTGTCGTTCGGGCGGGCCGGCGGCGGGGCAGACGGCAGCTACGTCGGGGCGTTCTTGCTGGGGGCGGCGTTCGCGACGGGCTGGACGCCGTGCATCGGGCCGTTCCTGGCCGGCCTCCTGGCGCTCGCCAGCCAGGAGCAGACCGTCGGGCAGGGGACGCTGCTGCTGTTCGTCTACGGCCTGGGCTTGGGCATCCCGTTCGTAATGACGGGGCTGGCGCTGGGGACATCCCTGCGGCTACTGCGGGTCGTGAAGGCGCGGATGCACGCGCTGGAGTTAGTGAGCGGCTTCCTGCTGGTCGGCATGGGCCTGCTGATCTTCAGCGACCGCCTGTCGCTGATCTCGGGGTGGCTGACGGGCACCTTCGGGATCGGGCTGGCCGCCTGACAGCATGGCCTGGCACCCTGTGTACCCGCACGCACCAGAACACCCGTGCAGCATTTGCACATGAACACGTCGGAGGACACACCGGTGGTGGTCTCTAGCCCTGACTCAGCTTCGTTTGCCGGCCCGAATCTCGCCGCCGTCCTCTACGGCGTCGGCGACTTGCGGATAGAGGAGCGGCCGACACCCACGGCCGGCACCGGCGATGTGGTCGTCGCCATGCGGACGGTCGGTATCTGTGGCTCGGATGTCCACTACTTGACGCATGGGCGCATTGGCAGTTTCGTCGTCAACGCGCCAATGGTGATCGGGCACGAGTCGGCTGGCGAGGTCGTAGCAGTGGGCGCGGGCGTCACAACGTTGCGGCCGGGCGACCGCGTGGCCCTGGAGCCGGGCGTGCCGTGCCGACGCTGCGCCGCCTGCAAGACGGGCCGCTACAACCTGTGCCCTGATATGCGCTTCTTCGCCACGCCGCCCATTGACGGCTCGATGGCCCGCTATGTCACCCATCCGGCCGACTTTTGCTACCGACTGCCGGACCACGTGACCCTTGAAGAAGGCTCGCTGCTGGAGCCGCTATCGGTGGGGCTGCACGCCTGCCGCCGAGGGGGTGTCGGGCCGGGCAGCCGCGTGCTGATCCTGGGGGCGGGGCCGGTCGGCCTGACCGCCCTGCTGATGGCCCGCGCGTCCGGCGCAGCCGAGATACTCATCGCGGATGTGCGGGCCGAGCGCCTCGACCTTGCGGCCAGCCTGGGGGCAAATTCGCTGCTGGACGCCC
The DNA here is from genome assembly GCA_038318015.1 of Chloroflexota bacterium. Lineage (GTDB taxonomy): Bacteria > Chloroflexota > UBA6077 > UBA6077 > JACCZL01 > JADZEM01. The sequence goes on from JBBQBU010000301.1 coordinate 5,879, forward strand.
GCGACCCGGACCTTGCCCAACGCGCACGGGCGCGCGCCGCCGGCCCGATTGATGTCGCCATCGACTGCTCCGGCGCAGAGCCGGCGGTATGGGCAGCCATCGCGGCGACGCGCCCCGGCGGCACGGTGGTGCTGGTGGGTATGGGCGCGGACGAGATGCACATGCCGATCCTCGACGCCGCCACCCGCGAGGTCGATCTGCGCGGCATCTTCCGGTACGTCAACACGTACCCCACCGCCCTGGCGCTGGTCGCCTCCGGCCAGATCGACGCGAAGCCACTGGTGACGCACCGCTACCCGCTCGCATCGGTCGCGGACGCCTTCGAAACGGTCCGCACCGGCCGAGACGGGGCCGTGAAAGTGATCGTCGAGATTGACTGACGCAGAATTGGCGTGACATCCGCGCCATTCGTGGGAGCCGACGGGCCGAGGGAGGGGTGAGCGGTTCCGTCGCCCGCCCGCTGCCGGCCCCTTTGCGCCCCCACCGGCGTTCCCACAGCAGACCCCTGTCCACTTCGAGTCTCGTACCCGTATAGTACGGCCAGGGTTCAAGTTAACATCCGCTCTCGCTGGCGCCCGCTCGCGGGCGTACGGAGCACGGAGTCGGCGATGCCCACGACCCTCGCGGCTCACGAGCGCATTGCGTTTGTCTTTCCTGGTCAGGGCTCCCAGTACGTCGGCATGGGAAAAGCCCTGTACGAGGCGTCTGAAGCCGCGCGTCAAATTTTCCACCAGGCGGACCAGGTGCTGGGATTCGGGCTGACCCAGCTCATGTTCGAAGGGCCGCACGACGAGCTTGAAGACACCATCAACGCCCAGCCCGCCATCCTGACGCTGAGCATTGCGTGTCTGGCCGCCCTGCAAGAGAAGTGGACTGAGCTTGGCAAGGCCATCGAACCCCTCTACGTCGCCGGGCACAGCCTGGGCGAATACTCGGCGCTGGTGGCGGCCGAGGTGCTGGACTTCGCTGACGCCCTGACGCTGGTCCGCGAGCGCGGCCGGCTAATGAAAGAGAGCAGCGAAAGCCGCCCCGGCGGGATGGCCGCTGTCGTCGGGCTGGACCGCCCCACGCTGGAAGCGATCTGCACCGAGGCCGGCGAGCACGGCCTGATCGTCGTGGCGAACACGAACACCGCCGATCAAATGGTGATCTCCGGCGAGTTGCCGGCGCTGGACCGGGCCGTCGAGCTTGCGCGTGAGCGCGGCGCACGGGCGGTGGTGCCGCTCCGCATCAGCATCGCGTCGCACTCCCCGCTGATGCAGCAAGCCGCGCTCCAACTGGCCGGCGTCATCGCCGCGCTGGAGCTACGCGACCCGGTCACACCGATGGTTGCCAACATCCAGGGGCGCATCCTGACCACCGCCGAGGACATCCGCACGCACATGGTGGATCAGTTGATGTTGCCAGTCGAGTGGACCCAGTCGGTGCGCGAGATGATCGAGAGCGGCGTTGAT
>JBBQBU010000302.1:0-7328 GCA_038318015.1 Chloroflexota bacterium
CTGGCACTGGCGCAGATCAACGGCGACCTCAAATAGATGATCGCCTACTCGTCGGTCAGCCACATGGGGTACGTCGTGCTGGGGCTGTCCGCACTGACCGTGACGGGCATGCAGGGTGCCGTCATGCAGATGTTCACGCACGGCACGATCACGGCGCTGCTGTTCACGATGGTGGGCTTGGTCTACGACCGCACCCACACCCGCATCATCCCGGAGATGGGCGGCCTCGCGCCGAAGATGCCGTTCATCGCCGTTGGGTTCGTCATGGCCGGCCTCGCCTCGTTGGGACTGCCGGGCATGAACGGCTTCATCGGCGAGTTCCTGGTGTTCAACGGCGCGTTCGAAGTGTGGCCAGTCTACACGGCGATTGCGGCGTTCGCCATCGTCCTGACGGCGGGCTACATCACCTGGATGCTGATGAAAGTCTTCTTCGGCACGCTGGATGAGCACAAGTGGCACGACCTGACGGATGCCGACGCCCGCGAGAAGTTCGTGGTGGTCGCCCTGCTCGGCATCATCATCTTGACCGGTGTGTACCCCAGCGCTGTCGCTGATATGATCGCTATCGGTGTCGCACCGATTGCGCGGTTGTTCGCCGCGTGATGGCGGCGCATATGCACGCAGTTCCCGTGCATCACACGATGCGCTCGGTGATGAGAGGTGCCCCAGCTTGAACGACATCACGCTACGCGATGCGCTCCTGATCATGCCGGAGATCGTGCTCGCCGTCTGGGCCAGCGTGATCCTGACTATTGACCTGTTCTTGCCGCAGAGCAAGTCCAATCACCGCCTGATGCTCTTGCTCTCACTCATCGGCATCGTGATGGCGATGATTGCGACGCTGACACTGGCCGGGCAAAACACGACGGCGTTCTTCGGCACGGTCATCGTTGATAACTTCGCGGTCTTCTTCAAGGTGATCTTCCTGCTGGCGGCCGGGCTTGTGCTCTTGTCGGCAGAGAATTTTCTAGAGCGCGTGGGCGAGAACGCGGCCGAGTTCTGCGGCTTGCTCTTGTTTTGCACGGCCGGCCTGATGTTCATGGCCTCCGGCTATGAGTTGATGACGATCTATCTCGCGCTCGAAGTCTCCAGTCTGTCGCTGGCGTTCCTGGCGGCCTGGAACAAGCGCGAACTACGGTCAAGCGAGGCGGGACTGAAATTCTTCGTGCTGAGCGCCGTCTCGTCGGGCATCCTGCTGTTCGGCATGGCGCTGATGTACGGTATCACCGGCAGCACCAACCTCCGCGAGATTGGCCGCATCCTGACGACGCCGACGATCCAGGCAGCACCGCTGCTGGCCATGTCGATGCTGATTGCGGGCTTCGGCTTCAAGATCGCAGCGGTGCCGTTCCAGATGTGGACGCCCGACGTGTACGAGGGCGCACCGACCCCAGTCACGGCGTTCATGTCGGTCGCCTCAAAGGCAGCTGGGTTCGCGGTCGTCATCCGCATCTTCGACGTGGCGCTCGGCAGCGGCGCGATTCAGGCGGTCTGGTCCGACTTGTTCGTCGTGCTGTCGCTGCTTACGATGACGGTCGGCAACCTGGCGGCGCTGCTTCAGACGAACCTGAAGCGTATGCTGGCCTATTCGAGCATCGCGCACGTCGGCTACATGCTGATGGGGCTGGCAGCCGCCAGCACCTTTGGCCTGTCCAGCGTGCTCTTCTACTTGCTGGTCTACGCCTTCACCAACATCGGCGCATTCGCCGTCATCATCGTGATGTCGCGGTACGTCGAGGGTGAAGACCTGAGCCAGTACGCGGGCCTCGCCAGGCGCGCACCGCTGCTCTCGTTCATCCTGGCGATCTGCCTGCTGTCGCTGGCGGGCTTGCCGCCGCTGGCCGGCTTCTTCAGCAAGATGTACCTGTTCTGGGCGGCGGCGCAGGCCGGGCTGTACATCACGGTCGTGTGGGGCGTCCTGAACTCGGCGATCTCCCTGTACTACTACGCGCGGGTCATCAAGTCGATGTACCTGGCGGAGCCTGCCGCCGAAGGGCAGTCGAGCGTCAGTGTCGGGATGGCCCCGGCGGTGTCGCTGGCCGCTGCTGCTATTGGTGTGCTCATCATTGGCCTGCTCTCTGGGCCGTTCATCCAGGCGGCAACAGGAGCCGCGAACTCCATCGTCAAGTAGCGGTCTCACGGTCGAGCATCGGCGCAGCCACGGCTGCATCGGCGGGGGCGGGCTTCCAGGCAGAGGCCCGCCCCTTTGCTTTGCCCGGTGTATCATCGCCAGCGACCCCGGTCACTGATGACCATCATCCATGACCGTCTCCGACGACGATCAGCAAGGACTGCCACTGTGAAGATCAAGGAGATCCGCGCCGGTGCGATCGACCTGTCCCCGACGCTGAAGACGACGCCGCGCGTGCCGAAAGTTCCCAACGAGGGCATCGGCTCGATCATGGCTCGTTACCCGGAGATCAAGCGCACGACCTGGGGCAACCCCTGGCACCGCATCGCCTGCGTTGTGACCGCCGACGACGGCACGTTCGGTGTCGGCATCACCACGCACGGCGGGCCGGTTCAGGAGATCATCAACGCCCACTTCGCGCCGGCATTGGTCGGCCAGGACGCAATGGCAACCGAAAAGTGCTGGGACATCATGCGGCGCATCTCGGCCCAGTACGGCACGGCCGGTCTCGCCAGCTACGCCATCAGCGCGGTGGACAACGCCATCTGGGACTTGAAGGGCAAGCTGCTCAAGCGGCCGGTCTACGAGTTGCTCGGCGGCCCGCAGAAGGAGAGCATCCCGTGCTATGCCAGCAACACGGACCTCTCGTACGGGGTGGAGCCGGCGATTGACTGGTTCCTTGAGCTGGGATTCAAGGCCGTCAAGCTCTTCCTGACCTGGGGGCCAGAGGACGGCATTGAGGGCATTCGCAAGAGCGAGGAGCTTGTCGCGAAGACCCGCGAGCAGGTCGGGCCAGACGTTGAACTGATGGTGGACGCCTGGATGTCGCTGAACGTCGAGTACATCGTTCGGCTGATGGACGCGCTGCGCCCGTACCGCGTGAAGTGGCTCGAAGATTACCTGTTGCCCGAGGACACCGACAGCTACATGAAGGTGCGCCAGCGGCTGCCGGGCACGACGCTGGCGTCTGGCGAGCACTGGTACACCATCCACCCGTTCGCGCTGGCGGCGAGCCAGGGGCTGGTGGACATCCTCCAGCCGGACATCTCGTGGGTCGGCGGCATGACAGCGTCGGTCCGCATCTGCCACATCGCGGAGGCGCACGGCCTGACCGTCATCGGGCACGCCGGCATGAACTACCCGTACGGCCAGCACCTCGCGATGGCGATGCCGGCCATTCCGATGGGCGAGCGGTCAGAGGGCGTGGCACCTCCGGGTGTGCCGCTGGAAGAGACGATCACGCTGCCGGGCACAGTCGCGATCAAGAATGGCCGGGTGCGCCCGACCGACGCGCCGGGCTTCGGGCTGGAGATCACGCGGGAGTGGCTAGAGAGCAAGGCGCTCTAGCCGGTCGCACGAACTGACGAGCAGCAGCCGCCGCCCGGACTGAGACATCGGTCCGGGCGGCGCTGCACCGGCCAGGATGACGGCACGCAGTCCAGGCACGACGGCGCATGGCTGACAGCGTTGCCGATGCCAAGCGCATCGAGTATCACTCGGTGCGGTCACCAGACCAGAACTGCTCGAAAGAAAGCTGAGAGTTGCCGCAGCCACCACGCCGTCCGACATCCGCACCGGTCGACGCTTCGCTGGCCGACAGGCCGCGCTGCGCGCCGGAGAGTGGGGCGGGTCGAGGTCCGGGTCGGTCGACGCTGGTCGGCGTGTTCGTGGTGACGCTGGCCATCTACGTCCTGATGACCACGTACACCTTGCGTTTCATCGAGCCGCCAACCGGCGACCAGCCCCACTATCTGCTTGAAACGATCAGCTTGCTGGATGATGGCGACCTTGATCTCAGGAACAACTACACCACCGACGAAAGCTTCGGGCAGTTCTCGTCGCCGGGGCGGCAGCGCGGCGGGTTCCGAGGCATTCCCGTCAGCTACCGGCTGCACCCGGACGGTCATATCGTGGTGAGGACCACCGGTGCAGGCGAGGTCTGGTACCCCAAGCACAACGCCGGCCTGCCCATACTGCTTATTCCTGGCTGGCTGTTTGGCAAGGCCGCCGAGCCGACCATGCTGCTCCTGACGGCCGATGGCGGTGCCGGCTGGCCGGGCACCGTTCTCCAGATGAACGTCATCGGGGCATTGCTGGCAACACAGGTGTTCTTGCTGGCCTGGGACGTGGCGCGCAGCCGCAGTGTGGCCTGGGCCATATGCATAGCGCTCAGTTGCAGCGTGCCCCTGGCAATAGTCACGATGCTGCTGTTTGCTGAGACACCGGGCGCCCTTGCGACGATCTATGCGTTCCGCCACCTGATGCGTCTGACCCTGCCTCGCGCGCACTGGCGTGTGGCGCTCGTGAGCTTCGCCATCGGCGCGTTGCCCTGGCTCAATCCGCGATTTCTGCTGTTCGCAGCCTGCCTGTCGCTGCTCGCAGCAGCATCCGTCTGGCGACTAGTGCGCGCCGACGAGCAGGCATCTGGCACGACGCTCGCCGCGCGGGCGATGCTCCACTGGCGCACATTAGTCCTGCTGGGTTCGCCCATGCTGCTGTCGGCGCTCGGGACAATCTGGTACCACCAGACCTACTTCGGGTCGCCGCTGGGCATCTCGGACCAGTACGAAGGGTTCTTCGTGCCGACGTTTGAAGGCGGGCAACTCGGCGCAGACTGGTTAGCCTTGCTGCTGGCGACCCTCGGCGTCCTGTTTGATCGCCAGTTCGGCTTGCTGACGTTTGCGCCTGTCTACATCCTGGCAGCGGTGGGAATGACTGCTCTTTGGCGCGATGCCGAGCAGCGGGTGTTGGTCCTGACACTCGCGGTGGTGGCAATCCCCTATGCCGCGTTGACTGCCGATTTCCGCGTCTGGTGGGGGGGCTGGTCGCCCCCGGCCCGCTACCTGTCGGCACTAGCGCCGCTGATGGCCCTTCCGTTGGCGGCCTCGCTCATTGCCCTGCACGGTGTGCGGTGGTACCGGCTGCTGTTCGGTGCGCTGGCGGGCCTGGGCCTGATGCTGATGATCGGGTTCGTCGCACAGCTAGGCGCGGCAGACATCCCGCAAGGCATCTTCACGAACCCAACGCGAAATCCGCCGATCTGGCGCTGGATCGACGCCCGATTCGGCCTCGACCTGACCCGCTATCTGCCCGCCCTCGCGCCCTGGTTCGGCAACCGCAGGCTGCCGATTCCCTGGACGGAGGTGCTGCTACTGCTGACGGCCTCAACGCTGGTTGTCGGCCTGTCGATCCGGGCGGTGCTGCAACGCTCGTCCGCTCTGCGCGAACGAGGCGCGTCGTAGATAGCAGTCAGCCAGGCGCGTGCGTGGATCGTCGCCACTCACACTGCGGGAGCGGACAGAGGCGGGGGGTTGACGACTCCTTCGGTCCAGGCTCGTGCCAGGATGGCATCGACCGTCTCCTCAACGGTCAGGTCCGACGTGTCGAGCCACAAGCCGAGCCGCTACGTCTGATGCTCGATCACGTCGTCAAGCCACGCCCACTGCTGCCAGAGAGCTGTACCGCGCCCGAGCTCGCGCTGCTGGACGACAGCAAGGCGTGGGCGGAGCATCACGAACACGAAGCGCGTACCGGCCAACTCGGAGAGCAGCGCGTCGAGCCGATCCCCGATGATGATGTCGTCCACTACGGCGCTGATGCCGGCCGCCACGAAGGATCGGCCAAGCAGGCACGCGTGCTTCAAGCGCAGCGCCAACTGCTGCTCGGCGTCGGCCGACATTTCGGCGCCCTCCGGCCAGCGCCCGCCCGCCACGATCATTCTGTGCAGCAGGTCGGCGCTGACCCAGGCACCGCGCTCGAAGCGCCGCGCGAGCGCCTGGGCGACGGTACTCTTGCCCGCGCCCTGCGTCCCCGAAATCACGAACAGCGTGGGCGGATGCTGCGCTGCCACCTTCTCCTCCGGCTGAGCGAGCGGTCGGGCAAGTGGCGGCTAGACTGGCTGCAACCGGCTCTGCCCGTTCAACTGACGGCAGTCGCCTCAAACTCGATCAGCAGTTCAGGGAAGGCCAGCCGCGTCACGCCAACCAGCGTCGCCGACGGCTTGCAGTCGGCCGCCTTGAGGCGTTCGACCATGCCGGGGAACGCCGTGAAGAACAGGTCAACATCGGTGGTGTACATGTTTAGCCGGACGACGTGCGACAGGTCATAACCCGCGGCGCGTAGCACAGTCTCCAGGTTGTCCAACGACTGCTGCGTCTGCGCCGCGATGTCGCCGACGTGGACCGGTCGGCCGTCTGCATCCGTCGACGCCTGCCCGGCGCAATAGAGCACCCGTTGACCAGCCGTCACCTCGTGCGCCTGGACAAACCCGAAGTTGTCCTGCCACGTCCACGGATTGATGATGCGCCGTTCCATCGGCCACGACCTCCGCAAAAGTCCCATGTGGGCGGGAAAGAACTGTAGCAGGAGCCGGGTGAGACGAGTGGCGAGGATGGTAGCGGCGCGATTCATCGCGCCCGTCGAGCGCAGGTTCACGCGCGCCCAACCCGCAGACGGACACTGGTCCGAAACATGAACGGGCGGGGCGCTCATCGAACCCCGCCCATTCCAGAAGCCGTCCAGTGCGTCGATGCGCTACCGACGACGGCGGCGCAGCAATCCGAGGCCGACCGCCGTCAGCGCGGCACCAGCAACAGCCAGCGGCGCGAACGAGGCCGCCACGTCAGGAGCCATGCCCGTGCGCGGAAGGGCCGCCGGCGACGCCACCGGGGCCGGTGCCTGGGCGGGCGACGAGGCCGGCTTGGCGGCGGGCGACGGCTGTGCAGCCGGCGCAGCGGCCGGTGACGCCTGCGCGGCCGGAGCAGGGGGTGCCGGTGGCGCGACCGTGACCGGCGTGCCCTTCTCCGGCAGCGTCAGCTTCAGAATCTCGCCGCTCTTCGGCGCAGGTCCAACCGCGTTGTTTGCGACGTACAGCGCGCCATCCGGGCCGAACGCCATCTTGGTGGGGAAGTTGAGGCCGGTCGCGACCTCTTCCAGGCCCGCAGCCGTCACGCGCAGCACCCGGCCCGACGCCGGCTTGTAACTGGGCGGCGGTGGAGCCATCGTGAACTCGGCCGCATGCTCCAGCACGTAGGGGAGGCCATCCGGCCCGACCTTGACATCCACGACCGTGGTCAGGTGCGGCACGACAATGTCCGAGCCGCCAGCGTTCAGACGCTCCAGCCGGGAGCCGCCCTTGATGAACGGGAACGGCGACAGGAATCCGACGTGTGCCCGGCCGCTCTTGTCAAAGGCCAGG
>JBBQBU010000303.1:0-7298 GCA_038318015.1 Chloroflexota bacterium
GCTCGGGGCAGTAGCCTCGGCGGCCGGGGCGAACTGCTGTTGATGCAGGCGGTAGTACGCCCCGCGCCGCGCCAACAATTCTTCGTGCCGGCCCCGCTCCACGATCCGCCCGCCGTCCACCACCAGCACCTGATCGGCCGCGCGGATGGTGGAGAGGCGGTGCGCCACCACCAGGCTGGTGCGGCCAGCCAGCAGCGTCTGGAGCGCGTGTTGTAGCCGCGCCTCCGTGCGCGGGTCCACGTTCGAGGTTGCCTCGTCCAGGATCAGGACGCGCGGATCGGCCAGCACCGCGCGGGCAATTGCGATCAACTGGCGCTGCCCGAGCGAGAGGTTCGCCGCGCGCTCCATCACGCTGGTGGCGTAGCCGGCCGGGAACCGCATGATGAACTCGTGGGCGTGGGCAAGCTGCGCCGCCTGGGTCACGTCATCGTCGGTCGCGTCAGGCCGGCCGTAGCGGATGTTGTCCGCGATGGTCCCAGCGAACAGGAAGTTATCCTGCAAGACCACCGCCATGTTGGCGCGGAGCGTCGCAAACGACAGGTCGCGCAGATCGTGGCCGTCGAGCAGCACTGTCCCCTCGGCGGGGTCGTAGAAGCGCGCCAGCAGGCTGGAGATCGTCGTCTTGCCGGCCCCGGTGTGCCCGACCAGGGCCGTCATCGTGCCGGCTGGGATCTCGAAGCTGATATCCTGCAAGACGCGCACGTCGCCGTACTTGAACCCGACTCGTAGGAACGCCACGTCCCCGCGCACTGCGTCCAGTCGGAGCGGGTCCGGGCGCTCGGCCACCGTAACCGGCGAATCCAGAATCTCAAAGATGCGCTCGGAGGACGCCGATGCCCGCGCGGCCATCGTCATCAGCCAGCCGCCGCGCCGGATCGGCAGCATCAACTGGAGCAGGTAGGCATAGAAGGCGACCAACTCGCCGTACGTCAACTGGCCCCAGACGACGAGCATGCCGCCGATCCAGAGCATCAGCAGGGTGCAGAGGTTGGAGAGCAGATCGAGCAGCGGTGCGTTGAGGGCCGTCGCCCGTGCGGCATCGACGTACCGCAGATACAGCTTGTTGTTCTGCTGGTCGAACCGCTCGATCTCGTGCGCCTCGCGGCCAAACGACTTGACGACCTGGATGCCGGACACACTCTCCTGGATGCGGTTCGCCAGGGTGGCAAGCTCTTGCTGCACGGCGCGGTGCATCGGGCGGACCCGACGGCCGAAGCTGTAGGCGCGCCATGCCAGGGCGGGCAGCATCGCCATGCTGAGAAGGGCCAGTTGCCAGTGCATCTGAAACAACGCAATGGCGACCCCGACGAGCAGCACGAGCATGATGATGACCTGGGTCAGCCCGCGCCCGGTAAAGGCGCGGACGGCCTCGACATCTGCCGTGGCGCGGGCCATCAGTTCGCCGGTCTGGGCCTGGTCGTGAAAGCTGAACGAGAGCCGTTGCACGTGGGCGTAGAGCGCCTTCCGTAGCGCGTAGCTGACGCCCTGCGCGGAGGCCTCGGCCAGATACCCTTGCCCGAAGGCGGCTAATCCCCGCAGGACGCTGGCAACCAGGATCAGCAAGCCCGTGTTGCGGACGATGGTGATGTCGCCGCCGCCGATGCCGTGATCAACGGCTTGCCCGAGCAGCGACGGCACGACCAGCGTGAAGCCGGCGTTCAGGAGCAGGCAGGCGTACGCGCCCGCCGTCATGAGCCAGTAGGGACGGAGAAACGAAAGCAGGCGAAGAAGCGGCTGCACATCCGACTTTCTGCGCGGTGCTGTCGTCTGCTAACGCGGGCCACTCACTGCCCACCGACGCCGAAGCTGGCGGCGTGATGGCCTCAGTGGACCGCGACAGAAGACACCTGGAACATAGCGCATCGGCAAGGGTGATGCCAGCCAGCCACCGTTGCGCCGGCCGTTCGCCTCATGCCGTCTGCACGCCGCGCTTTCCCGGACGGTCGATCAGGGCGCGGCGGGGACAGCCGAGCCGGCTGTCTCGCCGTCGTTACCGACATCCCCGCCACCGGGCGCCGACACGTTGCGGGAGACGCGCCACGCCTGTTCTTCGGTCGATGCGTCGTCGTCGTCGTCCAACTCGGCGTGCCCGACGAGCGCCGTGTCGCGCTCCCAGCGGCTGTAGGATGCGTAGACGCTGGCGATCTCATAGGCCGAATTGCTGGCGTAGGCGCGGACGTAGTGGTCAGTAGCAGCCCGGAAGCGCGTGTGGCGGGCGGACGCGCGGGCGTCGTCCGGGGAGACGGCGACGAGGCCGGCCTGTTGAAGTGCCTCAATCAACGCGCGGAAGTTGCTGGCCGCACGCGCATGGTCTTCCGCCACGGCCCCTTCTGGCGCGAGGTGCGACGACGCGGCCAGCATGTGCAGCGTCGAGAGCAGCCCCTCTTCCAGGATGAGCAGGCGCGGGTCGTGGACGACATCCGGGTACTCTTTGGGGTCCAGCCCGTATCGTAGCGTCGCCACGATGCCCTGCACCATCGCCAGCACCCGCACAAACGAGTGGTGAACCTCACGCGGGCGCACGTAGTAAAGCACGGGGTAGAGGCCGTGTGACTGCCCCAGCCTGATCAACTCGTCGTTGATGCCCGACAGACGCTGCGCCAGCGCCTCGTACCGGCCGCCGCCGATGTAGCGCCGCGCCAACACCACCGCGTCCGAACGTCCGCCCGTCTCCTGGTTGAGCGTCTCCGCCAGGCTCAACTTCCGGGCGATCAGCGGGAACACCGACAGCAGGTACGTCACCGAGAGTGACAGCGTCACCAGCCCGAGCGCCCCTTGCAGCACGGCCAGGAGCCGGACGAGCGGATGGACGGGCAGAATGTCGCCGTAACCAGTCGTGAGGAAGCTGACGGCGCTGAAGTAGAGCGCATCACCGAGGGCGGATCCAGCGCCGATGTCCGACCGCAGGAAGATCGAATCATCGTGGATGAACGGAGCGTAGACCAGCGCGAACCCGACGATGTAGAGGATGGACCAGAAGGCGGGGATGCCGCCAATCATCAGCGGTGCCCCCCATCCGAGCACGCCGTCCCTGACGTGCTCCGGGAGGCCGCGGCTCATTGCGACGAGGACGCGCCATAGCTGTCGGTTGATCTGGTTGGAGATCGGGCTTTCGACCTGGATGTGCAGCACGGTGAGGAAGACATCCAGCACGGCCAGCCCGATCATCAGCAGGCCAAGCGGCATCCCCATCCAGGTCAGCACGTCCACCGTTCGCCATGCTCCCGCGCCGGCCCCCGGCGTCCGTCTCCGAGTGGCCCGTCAACACCGCACAGGCGGGCGTTGCCGACGTGCTGCGCGATCGCTAGCGCAGTCGGTGTGCCACCGTCGTCAAGTACGGGAGATTGGGGTGCGAGGAAGCGGTTACGCGCTGAAGGTGTGGCGCTGGTAGGCGTGCTGGTTCGGCGGCCCGACGGCGACGTGTAGCTCGCCGCGCGTCGGCACGGCCACCAGCGACGCGAACGTCATCACGTCGCGGCCAGGGCTGTCTTCAGGCTGGCGGCAGAGCGTGTCCGGGTAGCAGGTCCGGTCTTGCAGCAACAGTTGGGCGGCGGCCACATCCAGCCGGCCGTGTTGCTCCTTGGCAAGTTCCTGGATGCGGCCCATGCGAGTGCTGGAGTTGTGGACGTAGACGCCGGCCCGTTCCTCGGCCAGCAAGTCCGGCGAGACATAGTGGTTGGCGTGGGCCAGCAAGCCGTCGTGTGGGTCCACGCGCGCGGCCCGTGTCGGGGTCGTCTCCAGGTCGGCGGCGGTGCCGTGGGCGTCCAGCAGCAGCAGGTTGCGCGACGACGCCCGTGGCAGCGCCCGCACTGCCGCGATGGCGTCGTTCACCGTCTCGTGCGTCAGGGCGACGCGCGACAGGAGGTAGCGCGGGAACCCGATGCGCCAACCGTCGCAGGTCAGGAAGTTCGCGACGACGGCAAGGCCGCACTGGTTCATGCCGATGTAGGACACCTGCCCGGCCGGCGTGAGCATCAGGATGGCCGGCGCGTCGTCCGGGACGATCTCCAGCACGACGCTGACTTCGCGGTAGAAGGGCGGCAGGTCGGCGTTGTGGGCGATGAAGGCCGCGCCGTCAGCCGTCGCCTCTGGCAACACCGCGAGGCTGGTGCACTCGTCGCCGTGGTCGTCTGCGCCGGTCAGGAGCGGGGCCGGCTCGGCTGTGGGGACGGCGGCGGCCTCGGCGCGCAGTTGCAGCAAGTACGCCTCTTCGAGGGGCACACCGGCACCCTCGGCCACGCCCACGATTTCCTCGTCAAGAAATGGTGCGTGAGCCTGCACGTACGGTCGGTACTGCATGGCCGCCGCCAGCGCATCGTCTCTGGTCAGGCTGCCGTGCGCCTCGATCCGCCCTAGCGCCTTCGCCAGATGGTGTCGGATCAGCGGGGCGGTCGCCTCACCGAACTGCCGCCCGATCTGCCGGTGGCTGCCGCTCAGCTTGAAGCGCGGGAAGACGGCCGGAGCCGTGATGGTGTCACTCAGCGTCGCACCTGTTCCTGACCCTGCTGCACGGGTACTCATGGCCGCCAGTATAGCTCCCGCCTCCGTCATCAGAAGCAACTGAGGCGATGGCACCCAGGGCTATCGCATAACCTTCTGTCTACTAGCGTCAAAATAGTGATTTCTGGGCAGAGCACGGCGTCCCGAGAGCAGCGATCCGCCCGAAACTTCATCGAATTGGCGTCAACAGGCATGAAGAGGACCCGTCCCCGATTGATCTTGATTCTCAGCACCGCCCATTACTAGCCGGAGTGGGAAACTCAAAAGTAATGCGATAGCCCTGCGATGGCACCCGCCCCGTGCGACATCAAGTGACTGATCCCACATACGGATCCGGGGGGTGCACCGGGGCGAGCGGTATACTCTGCCTTGGGGTGTAGGCGTCGTGAGCATGTGGTGGACGGGGGCAGTATGAGCGCAATCAGGCGACGAGTACTGGCAGATGCCGATGGCGAGTTGCGGCTGCACGGACTGCCCATCAAGAAGGGCGAGCAGGCCGAAGTCATCGTGTTGACCGACATCGTGGATGATGCCACCATTGATGAGACGACGCTCGCCATCCTTCGCCACGATCCAGCCTGGGCCTGGCTACATGATGCCGCCGAGGACATCTACACCGAGGCGGATGTTCTCCCGGAACGCGAAGCGTAACGGTGCCTGTACGGGGTGATATCGTTCTCGGGCGCTTCCCGTTCACTGATGGAAGCGGCACGAAACTTCGGCCGGTCCTCGTTCTGGCGGCGGTGCCTGGGCCGCATGACGATTATCTCGTGCTTTTCATCTCGTCGCAGCTTCGGACCGCCGTTCTCGGCACGGACCTCATTCTTGATCGCCAGCATTCTGCCTTCGGGGCATCAGGACTGAAGGTGCCCTCGGTCCTCCGGATTGGGAAGCTTGCGACGATTTCTGAGGCTCTGATACTTGGCCCGCTCGGAACCTTGATCGAACCGTTCCTGTCGGATGTCGTCAAGGGGCTTGCCGAATTGCCCGAAGGTTAGAGGATCCGGCTAGGCGGTGGCGAGGCGCGCCGTCAGGTCCAGGATGATCTTCGTGCCGAGCGTCAGGTTGTCCAGTGACAGGCGCTCGTCGATGCCGTGGTACCCCTTCAAGTCCTCGGCTGTGAGGATGCACGGCACCAGCCCGTACGCGGGGACGCCACGCTCGCGGAAGAAGCGGCCGTCCGTGCCCGCCACAAACAGCGACGGCGTCACCACGCTGGCCGGCACGTGCGCCCTGCACGCCGCCTCAATGGCGTCAAACGGGCTGCCGGCGTCGAACGGGGCCGTGGCCGGGCCGACCGTCGGCCAGCCCACCTCGAACGAGATCGACGGGTCGTCTACGATGCGCTCCATGTCGGCGATGAAGGCCCGTTCGTCCGTGTCCGGTAGCAGGCGGCAGTCCAGGCTCATCTCCGCCCGCTCCGGCAGGATGTTGATCTTGTAGCCCGCTTGCAGCATCGTCAGGCTGATCGTGTCGCGCAACAGCGGGCGCGTCGCCCGGTACGAGCGGATCTCCTCGCGGGCGCGGTCGCCGCCCAGCCGCGTGATCATCTCCGCGACGGCCCCCGCCTCGCGCTCGGCCGGCGCCTGCGACAGGATGCGGTCCACCGCCCGCACCAGCCGGTGCGTCGCCGCCTCGTCCCACGGCTGCGAGGCGTGGCCCGGCTCTGCGCGCGCAACCAGTTTCATCCAGATGATGCGCTTCTCGCCGACTGACACCGCGAACACGTCGCCCTGGCTGAAGAAGCCGCGCATGCCAGAGCCGCCCTCGTCCAGCACGAACGCGGGGTCCAGGTCGGCGTAGTTCTCCCGCACCAGCAGCCCTGCCCCCAGCGCGCTGCCGATCTCCTCGTCCGAGGTGTGCAGCAGCAGGATGTCCCGCGAGAGTTCCACCCCGAGGCGCTTCAGCAGCAGCACGGCCATCAGTTCCATGATGCCCATGCCCTTCATGTCCAGGGTGCCGCGCCCGTAGACGTACCCGTTCGAGATCTCGCCCGAGAACGGATCGAACGTCCAGTCTGAGGCTACCGCCTGTACCACGTCCATGTGGCTGGACAGGGCAATCGCCTTGCCGACCGGCCGCTCGGCGCGCAGCCACGACGCAATGTTCACCTTGTCAGGCTCGGGCGTCGGGTAGCGGCGCGACGCGATGCCCTCCTGCTGAAGGATCGCTTCCAGGAAGTCGGCCGTCTCGATGGTGCGGCCTCGGGGGTGTGAACTGTCGATCTTCACGTACGCCGAGAGTAGGTCGGCAGCCTCGCGGCCCGCCGCTTCCCAATCGATGCGGTCAAGCAGTGGATGCGGCCTGGGTGCGGAGGCAGGGGCGGCGGGCTGGTCGGTCATCGGGCGTCCTCGCGGGCGCGGCGGGACCGGCCGCACGGTGGCCGCCCGCAACGCGACATGATCTGAGGGTGCTGCCCTATGATAGCGACCAATGCAGGCGGCGGCCCGTGCGCGACGTTCTTGTGGGGTGCGGCTGCACGCCGGCAAGACCGCGTCTAGATGACCTGGACGACCGCTGCCGCTGTGGATGCTCCCGTGCGCGTTTCCACCGTCACCGAGACCTCATGCCGGCCCGGCACGCTGCGCGCATCGACCGTGTAGTCAACCACCCGCGTCACCGTCTGACCGGGAAAGAGCAGGGCCGAGCGCGTTGTCACCGTTTCGTCGCCGGTCGGGTCTTTCCAGACGCCCCGCACCGTGATCGGTTGGAAACTGGGCGAAGTGTTCGTAAACGAGACGGTCACCGCCACCGTGTCGCCGACGCTGGCCGTGTCCGGCACCGACAGCGACACCGAA
>JBBQBU010000304.1:0-7290 GCA_038318015.1 Chloroflexota bacterium
GACCGGCTACTAGTGGGTCACGTCGTATTTGATTGGGGATGCGTCAATCTGGTCGGATCCTCAACTATATGGAGCGTGACCCACTAGCTTGCCCGATAAACGGTATCTGGTCGCCCCCCCGCGTGGTAGACTGAGGGCGTAATTCGGCATGCAGCGCCGCATGGCGAGACGGCTGATGAGTCAGCGGCTCCCATGGTCTGCCAGTGGCGGATTTATGACCGGAATCCGCACGGCACGGCTGGCCGATCTGGGCACGGAGTTGCTCGGTCGGCCGTTTTTTGTGCCGACGATGGCCCTGACAGCCGGAATTGACCGTCCCGCCAGCGGGAATCGGAGGAGATGGTGACAACCAGCGGACCAGAGGTCGAGCGGGGCAGCGAATCGCCGTT
Source organism: Chloroflexota bacterium (assembly GCA_038318015.1). Classification (GTDB taxonomy): domain Bacteria; phylum Chloroflexota; class UBA6077; order UBA6077; family JACCZL01; genus JADZEM01. The sequence goes on from JBBQBU010000304.1 coordinate 390, forward strand.
CGCAATGGCGCGGGCGCAATTCGAGACTGCCGCCGACCTGCTGCGACTGAACCCCGGCGTCCGCGCCGTACTGCGCGAGCCACGGCGCGAACTGACCGTCCACTTTCCGGTCGAGCTAGACGATGGCACGGTCGCCGTCTTCACCGGCTATCGCGTGCAACACAACCTGTCGCGCGGCCCGGCCAAGGGCGGCATCCGCTATCACCCCGACGTGACCCTGGATGCCGTCAAGGCGCAGGCCATGTGGATGACCTGGAAGTGCGCCGTCGTGCGCATCCCCTATGGCGGGGCGAAGGGTGCGGTCGTCTGCGACCCGAAGCAGATGTCGATGCGTGAGCTTGAGCGGATGACGCGGCGGTACACCACCGAAATCTCGATCCTGCTCGGCCCTGAAAGCGACATTCCGGCACCGGACCTAAACACCAACGCCCAGACGATGGCCTGGATCATGGACACGATCTCGATGCACCAGGGTTACTCGGTGCAGGGCGTCGTGACCGGCAAGCCCATCGCCATCGGCGGCTCGGAAGGGCGGCAGGACGCCACCGGGCGCGGCCTGGTCTACTGCGTACAGGAGGCCGCCAAGTCGATCAAGTTTGACATGCGCGGCGCGCGGGTCGCGATCCAGGGTTTCGGCACGGTTGGTGAGGCGGCGGCGCGTTTCCTGGCCGAGGCCGGCGCGCAGGTCGTCGCGATCGGCGACTCGACGGGCAGCATCTACCGCGCGGACGGCATCGACCTGTCGCTGGCGCGGCGGCAGCGGCAGGAGACCGGCAGCATTGTCGGTACGCCGCGGGCCGAGCGCATCAGCAAGGACGACATCTTCGGCGTTGAGTGCGACATCCTGGTGCCGGCCGCGATCGAAGGGCAGATCACCGCCCGCAACGCTGGCAGCATTCGCGCTCGGATCGTCGCCGAGGGCGCAAACGGCCCGACGACGCCCGAGGCTGACGCGATCCTCCGCGAGCGCGGCGTCACCATCATTCCGGACATCCTCTGCAACGCCGGCGGCGTCACCGTCTCGTACTTCGAGTGGGTGCAGGACCGCGAGGCGTTCTTCTGGACGCTCGAAGAGATCAACGCCCGGCTGCGGCGCATCATGACGCGCGCGTTCGACGACACGATGCATCTGTCGCGCGAGCACGCCGTCGACCTGCGGACGGCAGCCTATATGCTGGCGGTCGGGCGCGTCGCCGAGGCAACGTTGACGCGAGGCATCTATCCGTAGCCTCGGCGTCGTCCGAGACGTGGGGCTCGCCGTGCTTGGTGCGGCGAGCCTCTTCGTGTATGGCTGGCTCTTCCCGAACCTGACGTATCTGTCGTCGTCCACGTGGCTGCCCGTGGCCATTAGCCTGCCGTGGCCGTTGCCTGAACCGCTGGCCGCATGGTTTGCCGATCCTGGGCCGCTCCTAGAATTGACCACGGCCTCGAAGCAACAGCTCCACGCCGCAACCGCTGTAGACGTGGCGGTCGGCTTCACGGCGCTGGCGGTGCTGTACTTGTTGGCGGTGGTGCTGGCGCGTGGGCGACCGCGGCTGATCGGGACCATTGTCGTGTTTGCGGTGGCGGCGCTGGCACAGAGTATGGCCGTCCTATCGCCGTACGCACTGTCGAGCGACGTCTTCAGCTACGCCATGTACGGCCGAATCTACGCGGTCCATGCCGCCAGCCCGTACGTGGCCGTGCCGACCCAATTCGCGAGCGATGTCTACTATCCGTTCGTCTACTGGATGCACGTCCCGAGCTTTTACGGCCCGCTCTGGACCCTGCTGTCAAGCTGGCTGGTGCTGGTTGCCGGCGACGACGTAGGGCTGGCCGTGCTGCTGTTTCGCGTGCTGGCGGCCGTCAGCGCGCTGCTGGCGATGGTGGCCGTCTTTCTGGCGCTGCGCCGCGCCGATCCTGAGCGGGCGCTGCTCGGGGCGGTGCTGATCGGGTGGTGCCCGCTGGTGGTGGTCGAAGCGGGCCTAAGTGCACATAACGACGTGCTGATGACGGCGCTGATTGTTGTGGCGCTGGCGTTGGCCTGGGAGCGCCGGCCGCTCACGTCGATATTGGCGGTGGGGGCCGTCGTCGTGGCTGGGCTGGTCAAGCTGACGGCGCTGGCGCTACTGCCGCTGCTCGGCATCTACGTGCTGCGGTCGGCGGCGTCGTGGCGCGCCCGCGTCGCGATCTTCTTCGGTTCGGGTATCGTCAGCGCCGCGCTGACGGCAGCGATTGTCTGGCCGGTGTGGGCCGGCCCGGAGACATTCGCCGTCGGGACGCTCGGGTCGGGCGCGGACCGCTACGTCAACAGTCTGGCCGAAGTGGCGCTTGGTGAACTGCGCTTCCAGCTCGGGGCGACCCGCGACGACCTGGAAGTGCCGCTGCAATTCAGCGGCTGGTGGGTGGCCGTCCACACCGACACGGCGCTCTTCGCCGAACGCTCCGACCAGGATGCCGCACTGCCGCTGCCGGTCTGGCGAGAGTTGCTGGTCGTCGGCCCGGAGCGCAATGGCCGCCTGCGCGCCTTCGATCCGCTGTCACGGCAGATTGGCTTCGTGCCGTCGGCCATGCTCGGCCCGATTGACCCGCCGGCCGCCTTCGCTGACGACCCGGAGATTCAGGCACGCACCAAAGGGCCGCTCGGGGCAGCGGACTTGCTGGAGGCGAATCGCCTGATTCGACAGGCAGGCTGGGCGGCTTTCGGGCTGGCGTTCCTGGCGGCGCTCATCTTCGGCACCGGTAGCGCGAACGGGCTGGTGGTCGCTTGGGTCGGCCTTTGCCTCGTCCTCAGCTACGTCACACTGACGTGGTACTGGCCGTGGTACGCGCTCTGGGGGCTGATGCCGGCCGCGCTGGTGCCGCGTTTTCGCCTGACGCGCCTGACGGTGTACCTGGGCTGGGGCGTCCTGCTGGCGTACGCCAGCATGGGCTTCCAGGACACGCGCTTCTGGTACGTCCACAACTATCGAGCGCTGCCGACGTTCGGCTTGCCGCTGCTTGCAATGCTCGGCGACGAGCTGTTGCGGGGGCTGGGCTGGTTGGCGGCTCTGCCGTTCCGCTCGCCACGCTCGCCCATCACGTCTGATGCCCGGCGGCGAGCGCGTCTACAACAGATCGAAGCGATGAGTAGTAGCGGACCAGCATCCCCGAGGTCGTCTGGTTGACGTTCAGAGGGTGGTACGGCTACCGTCATGCCGCAGCGACAGCGCCCCGGGCGGCGCCAGGTTACCCCGAAAGTCAACAACTGTTTCGAAATCTACAGTTCTCCATAGATTTCCCTAGATTTTCTGTGGTAGCCTATGGTGGAACTCACGCCCGGATATTCAGCCACTCTGGCTTCGGCAAGGTTGAGCGCGATTCCGTGATGCTCCTCTCCGATCTGCACCCCCGGTTCTCCTCCACAATTTCTCCCCTTCCCGCTACATCAATGCTACAGACTCCTGAGGTGTCGAATGCAGCTCGTTGAGATCGGCCTCGACTACGCTACCGCCGATGTCCACGTTCGTGAGCGCCTGGCGGTCCCGAGTACCGACCTCCCCGACGTGCTGGCCGATCTGCACCAGATTGCCGCCGACGTCGTGATCCTCTCAACCTGCAACCGCGTTGAGCTGTACCTCGCGGTTGAGGACGCGGCGGCCGGTACGGCGCAGGTGCTTGAGTACCTCGCCCGGCGCAGCGGCTTGACCCTTGAACAGGTCCAGGCGGCCACCCGCCAGCGGGCAGGCATTGATGCGGTGCGCCACCTCTGCAGGGTCGCAACCGGGCTCGAGTCGATGATTATCGGCGAGCCGGAGATTGCCGGGCAGGTTCGGACGGCATTGCGGGCAGCCGAAGCGGCCGGCACGATGTCGGTGGTGACGCGGCGGCTCTTTGATGACGCGCTCGGGGTGGCAGGGCAGGTGCGCGCCAGCAGCGGCATCGCGCGGCACTCGGTGTCGGTCAGCGCGGCGGCGGTGCGCCTCGGCGAGCGCACGCTCGGCGGCCTGACCGGCAAGGTCGGCCTGGTCATTGGGGCCGGCAGCGTCGGGCGGGCGGCAGCACGAGTGATGTCGAACGCGGGCGCGTCGTGCCTGCTGGTTGCCAGCCGCAGGATCGCCACCGCTCGCCAGACGGCCGCCGAGGTCGGTGGGCAGGCCGTCGAGATGGAACAACTCCTTGACGCCCTTTCTGCGGCCGACCTCGTGGTGACGGCGACGTCGGCTCCGCACCTGATCTTGCGGGCCGACGTGGTTCGTGACGCGCTGGTTGGGCGCGTGGGACGCCCGCTGGTCGTCGTGGACGTGGCCGTGCCGCGCGATGTCGAACCGGCAGTGGGCGACCTCGACGGCTGCTCGCTGTTCGACGTGGACGACCTGGCGACTGCGCGCGAGGCCAGTCTCGCCGCGCGCCGTCTGGCTGCCTCCGACGCTGAAGTGCAGATCGAGCGCACGGTTGAACGTTTCATGTCCTGGCTGCACGGCCGAACTGTCGCGACCACCGTGACGAATCTCGTGGCGCACGCCGAGCGCATCCGGCAGGCCGAAGTGCAGAAGAGTCTGGCCCGCTTCGGTACGGGCGTGACCGACCGCGAACGTGCGTTGGTCGAGGCAGCATCGGCGGCCATTGTCAAAAAGCTGCTGCACCAGCCGATTGTGCAACTGAAGCGGCGCGGTGCGGACGCCGAATCCGAGGTCTTAGCACAGGCGCTCGGGGAGTTGTTCGCGCTCCCGAACACGGGCATCATCGCCATTGGCGCGGTTCCATCGGCCAACTCACAGCACGCCGAGGTGGTGACGGCACTCGAAGAGGCGGTAGGGTAGTTCCTGCCCTTCGCACGACATTTTCATGCCACGGCGGGTCAAGCTGGCGGCATCCCTTCCGCACAGACTGACCCGCGACCGGGCCAGAGTGGGAGGATCTCGATGTCTGGGCAGGTGACAGCGATCACGGCCGAGTCGCCCCGTTCGCGCGAACGCTCGGCTTCCCTGGAAGCACGGGCAAACGCCGTGATACCGGGCGGGGTGAACAGTCCGGTGCGGGCGTTCAAGGCCGTGGGCGGCGGGCCAGTCTACATGCGGCGCGGCGCGGGCTGCTACGTCGAGGACGTGGACGGCAACCGCTACATTGACTACCTCGGCTCCTGGGGACCGCTGATCCTGGGCCACGCCCACCCTGCGGTGGTTGCGGCGGTGCAGGAAGCTGCCGCCGACGGCACCAGTTTCGGCGCACCGACCGAGCGTGAAGTGCTGCTGGCCGAGAAGATCAGCGCGGCGATGCCGTCTCTGGAGCAGTTGCGCCTGGTCAGTTCCGGCACCGAGGCGTGCATGAGCGCCTTGCGGGTCGCACGCGCGTTCACGGGACGCTCAAAGATCCTGAAGTTCGACGGCTGCTACCACGGCCACGCCGACAGCCTGCTGGTGCAAGCCGGGTCCGGCGCGATCACATTTGGCGTGCCGGACAGCGCCGGCGTCTCGGCCGCCGTGGCCGGCGAGACGATCAGCGTGCCGTACAACGACCTGGACAGCGTGAGGGCAGCGTTCGCGGCCTACGGTGCCGATATCGCGGCGATCATCGTCGAGCCGATTGCCGCCAACATGGGCGTCATTCCGCCGGCTCCCGGCTTCCTGGCCGGCCTCCGCGAGATCACGGCGGCGGCCGGCGCCATGCTGATCTTCGACGAAGTGGTGAGCGGCTTCCGCTATAGCTACGGCGGCGCACAGGGCGTCTTCGGCATCGTGCCGGACCTGACGACGCTGGGCAAGGTCGTCGGCGGTGGGTTGCCACTGGCGGCGTACGGCGGCCGGCGCGACATCATGGCGGTGCTGGCCCCGAACGGCCCGGCCTATCAGGCGGGCACGCTGTCGGGGAACCCGGTGGCAACGGCGGCCGGGCTGGCGACTCTCCAGGTGTTGGCCGAACAGCAACCGTACGCCGAGCTTGAGCGGCTGGCGACGAAGCTGGGCGACGGCCTGACTGCCGCAGCCAGTGAGGCGGGCATTCCGCTGCAGGTTTCACAGGTCGGCTCAATGATGACGGCGTTCTTCAGCGAGACGCGGCCAACTGACTACACCACGGCGATGCTGGCCGACCGGACCAGGTACGCGGCCTACTTCCGCGCTATGCTGGAGCGCGGCGTGTACCTCGCGCCGTCGCAGTTTGAAGCCGGGTTCGTTTCAACCGCCCACACCGATGACGTCATTGAGCAGACCATCGCGCTGGCCCGCGAGGCGCTCACGGCCTGACCGTCTGCACGTATCAGTGTTTACCCGAGGCCCCTGTCCCGACCGGGAAACAGGGGCCTCATCGCGTCTGGACACAGGGAGGACTACGGTGTTGGGGCGGGATCAACCATGATCGTCGTCAGCGTGACGCCCTTCGGATCGTTGCGGCCCGGCTCGACGCCCGGCACCGTGGAGTCGGCGAAGCGCCGGGCGCGCGGATCGTAGAGGCGCATCGACAGGCTGTACTCGCCGTGCGGGGCCGTGCGGGGCAGGCGGATCAGTGCCCCCAGCGACATGGTACGGCCATCGCTCCAACTGGCCGACCCTGGCCCCAGCCCGCCGACCGCAAATTCGTCGCTCTTCCAGATGTCCACGCCGTCCGCGCCGCGCAACTGGAAGACGGCGCGGTAGTTGGCCGCCGGCTTGCCCAATGCCGATAGCTCGACGTTGACGGCGCTGACGCCGCCGGCCGTCAGCCGATTGTGATCGAGGCCGAAGCGGCTCACGCGCATGCCGCCCTCGAAGTCGGCGCGGACCGTGCGCGGCGTGATGATCGCCAGAGCGGCCACAGCGCGCGACACACGGTCCGGCCGCACGTACAGCGTCGGGATCGCCTCGCTGTCAGCGCCGAACGCCCGCACGGCCACGAAGGTGCGGTCCGTCCAGGTCTTGAACTCGCGCATCGTCGTCAGCTTGTCGGCCCACAACAGGACAGCCTG